>PGYS01000138.1 GCA_002839795.1 Ignavibacteriae bacterium HGW-Ignavibacteriae-3
ATTGAAAACGCTTACCCTCTTTTTTTAAAACCCCTTCTTCGCTCAATTTGTGAAGAAAATGTTTCAGTTCAGCGTAACCATGCTCATCGGTTATCTGTAATTTTTTTGCCAGATCCTTGGATTTAATTTTGAGCGATGGGTGATTTTTAAAAAATGCTATCAGTTTCTTTTTCATTAAAACTCGAATTTATATTTAAGAGCAAGTTCACTAATTTTTTCTTCTGAGCCAAAAGACGAAACAATCGGTTCCTTTCTTTCAAGGCGTATTAAAAAGCTGGGTCCTAGAGGCGACCACTCGAATTTAATATTTGCTTTGCCGAAATTAAGAAAACTATCCGTAGCTCCGCCGAAAGTATAGCGGAAATTTTGAGTGCGTCCGGAGAGAGAAATTTTAGTCGAATATCCCGTCTGATTAATTGAAATATTATTTACAAGATCCCCCACTGCCGAATTAACGAAACTCGACAATATCGTTCCAAGAAAGGAGGATGCAGTATTCCCGATTAGATTTGACTGTCCCGCAACATTCGTTTTATCCTGGGCAGTCAAGTCATCTTTAAACTTTCCGATAAAAATAAATGAAAAAGCATCCGCATAATCGTATCGCGTATCGCGGGAGTTATTCTGAATATTTTTCGATCCGACGTAAACTCCGATAGATTCATTATTGCCGGCTAAGCTTTTCCCGAGATCTGAAAGAGGGGATCGGATTCTGATTTTTACCGCAACAGGTTCAGACGAGCCTTTCTCATCGCGCGGGTTGATATAATCATCGGTATAAGTTGCAACTATATCAAGATATGGATTAGTAATATCTCTCTCAAAACGGAGAAATCCTGCGGCTTCAAATGTTTTAATAAATTCAAGCTTAGATCCGGGCAGTAATTCGAAGATGCCCTGAGCGCGGGTTTCTCCGCTTATATTGGAATATTTCATCGATCCGCGCATCTCTACAAACAATTTCTGATTAACGGCCTGAGAAAGAATCACCACGGCATTTGCGCTGTTCTCTGTCCTAATGCCGATATCATAATCGAAGTTCAGCGGTTTTTCTATTTCTTCTTTATAATTCTGTAAATCTTTTTCCTTGGAAAGTATCTGTTCGAATCTTTCCAGTTCCAGATCTATCTTAGAGGAATCCTTTACAAAAATAAAATTGAAATTATTGTTTGACACGCCTGTATTTTCCTGACCGGTGGTATAAGTAAGATCTGTATTTTTCATTAAAATATTTCCTTTAAAGAAAACACGATCGCCGTTTTTAGATAATAACCAATCGCCGTCAGTACCTATCAACAAATCTCCGTAAAAAAGAGGACTAACAGCTTTTGTCTGCTGACCTAAAACCGCCAGGTCGCCTGTGAACAGAAGTTTAATCTCTCTGGTCTGGAAACCATCGAATTTAATTCCTCCGGAGCCGTAAATTTGACCCGAATTTTTTGTGCCGCCGGCATTGGAAACTATCATGCTGTCAACATTCATGGACTGTTTATCAAATCGAAGTTTTATTCCGCATGCATAATTGAGATTGTTGAAACGCATTTTGAAGGCAGCGTTTTTTAAATGTACATATCCCGAATAAGAGGGTTGCCTGAAAGTTCCGCCAATCTCAATATCTGATGAAAAATTTCCGCTTTGATTTGTAATGAAAGGAAAAATATCACCAAAGGAGTTTAAGTTAAAATCGGTAGATTTAATCTTAATGTTGATCGGATCATTTTCCAGGAACCTCTCACCTTCAGAACCGAAACTCAAATCGACCGGCAAATTTCCTGAAAGAGAAAAGAGGGGTTTCATTCTATTCGAAGTGGAGTCCAGAAATGCCAGGTTTGTCGTCATAATCTTATCTGAATAATGCATGGTGCCTATAAAATTTCCCGGTTTGGTCGTGGGGAGTTTAATTTTACTAACGTCAACCGTCATGTCTATTATAGGATTTTCCAATTCACCGAATATTCGTGCATCGAGGGATCCATTGACTATGAGTTTGTTGTCGTTCAATCCAAATGCATATCGTTCCAGTATCTCCCCGGAAATACCGCGCGCGCTAAACATCAAATCCTGTTTTCCCGAACTTTCAATTATGCCGCTCAGACTGAGAAAAGTAGTATCCTGCTTTAAATTGAATTGGGCGACCTTGAAATAGTTCGGATTGAATAATACCTTCATCGTATCAGTGTTTATCCAGTTTATTCCTCTGTATAGGAAGGAAAATTTATCAATTAACAGCTTCTGCTCTAAAGGGGTCATGAGTATTATCCCTTCGGCGCGTGCATCGAACATATCGGCAATATTAGCCGATGAATTGAAAAACAATTTACTCTGGTTGAATACGATATCGGCCTCAATGGACTTAATGTTGCTGCCTGAGTAAAACCTTTTCCCTGTAATCGAGGCTGTACCGAAAAGCCTGTCGAAAGAGAGCGAGTGATTGTCTCTCGTGAAATTCATATCTGTTTTAAAACCCGACAGATAAATGGTGCTCTGCATCTGCATCATTACAAAATAGTCGAGATATAATTCTGCAGAAACAGAAAAATTACCGGATTCATTCTTGATATAACCCTTGCAATCACCAGCGAGATCGAACTTCTCATATCCGATCAGTTTTGAAATCAATTCAAGATCTTTGAAAGAACATTCGAAATTGAACTTAATATTGTCATCGGCAAATGAAGGGACTGGCACAACGTTTGAATCACTTAGCGTTTGAGTTTGAACAATAGCTAATGGGTTTAATTCCTGAATTTTTGCGGCGATAATATCCGCAATTGTCGCGGATTCGTAAACTACAAGGTCTATAGCTTTATTGATTGAAAAATTTCCGTTTATATTTAAATCAGCAAAGTCGGATTTTATTAAAATCTGCCTGCTCGTAGAATCTTTTGTTAAAATACATTGAATATCGGAATTACTGATTCTTTCCCCGCGAAAGCGGGATGAATCAATCCCGGCCTTAAAAATAGCTGTCATCTCATCAGGATTGAAATTTTTTCCGTCCGCGCTTAAATAAATATTGAAGTTGCTTTCATATTTCTCATCTTTCAAAAATTTTGAAAGATTCAGATTATTAAGACGCCCTACAAGATTGTAAGAAGGGATTGTATCTCTGTCAAATGAAATATCTCCTTTTACCTGAGCCGATAATTTATCGCTGGACGCATCGATGTCAAGATTTATAATTCCATCGACGGCATGCGAAAAGACAGAGAATTTATCAATATCAAATCCGTCAAATTTTGAACCGCTTGCGTTTAAATTCAGATCAGCCGTAATTTCATTAGGTGAAACACCTTTTCCAACGAGTGTTCCCTTAGAGTCCAATTTAGTTGTGATGTTCAATATAGGATAAAGATTTAAACTCGTTGTCTGGAACGCAATATTGTAAGTCATCGGTACTGCTGATAAATCCATAGTCGCATCTAATATTAAATTTCCATCATCCACATTTCCCGCAAAACGGGATTTGAAATTAGTCGGCTCACCTTCAAACTCCATATTGACATTTGTGAGACGTAGTTTTGCGTACTCAGGAAGTTCAAGAGTGGGAAGAAGTGAATTAATATCTTTGTAATTGATGTCTGTATTGCTGATCTTGGCCGTAATGAAAAGTTTTTCAGGCAGGTTAAGATTCTGAACCCTTCCTTCCATTTCAATGTGAGTATTCCGGTAATCTACAGTGAATTTATCAATCGAGAAATTACCGAATTTACCGCGTGCTTTTAACTCCATTGCCGGATGACCTTTCAGCATCTCGGTGCTGCCTATAATAGAAGAGATGTCGTCAAAATTAAATGACTTTGACTTTGCCTCAATCATTATCGGATAGTTTCTGAAGTCTGCTAATTTGTCATTGCCAAAAAGATTCAGACTGTCAAGGCGGGCATTGATTTTAATTTCGCTACTGTCGGATAAAAAATAAAAATTACTAATGCTTGCAAACCTTTGGGTTACCGCAATTTCTCCCGACATGTACTTAAGATTAAAACGGGAGAGATTAGGTTTGAGAGACAATTCATTAACAATCAGAAGATAATCGGAATTCTCCAGATCGGCATAAGCCTGCGCAATAAAATTAATGTTTTCTATTCTAAGGTCATCCGGATTCAGCTGCGAATAAACATTTAGAGAATTGAGGTTGCTGTATGATTGTCGAGTAAAGGAAATGTTTTTAAACTGAATGTCGTTTGCCTGAATCATGAAGGAGAAGGATGACTTGGTAGTGTCTTCCGGTGTCGGTTTAATTAGCTTGGAAAAATTCCAATCGCCGGATCGATCCTGGAGCATTTTTATCTTTACATCCTCAAGCAGAATCTTCCTTGCGAATATTTTTTTAAGCAGAAGCTGAAGTGGACTTGTCTTTATTTCAATATTGCGCGCATACAATAATGTGTCTTTATCCATTACCACCGATACATTATGCAGAAATAAAGAAGTTAAAATTGTTCCATCAATTTTTTCAATATATAGTTTGCCGTTAATCTCTTCATTTACCAAATTCATTACTTTCTCGCGAAGTAATTCTCTGAAGGTCTTAGTCTGCGAGAATCCCACAAATAAAACTGTAAGTAAAACAAACCCGAGAAAAATGGATATGCCGGCATTCACAAATTTTCTGAATAGACTGCGTCTGACGGGAGGTTTCGCGGGTTCCGGTGCGGGGATGTCCGGGGATAAAGATTCCTTATCCATTTCTTCATTATCAGGGACAGGAGTTAGATTCTCTTCATTCTGTTCCTGATCATTATTTTGTTCTGAGTCGGACATTTCTATTTAAATCTTTCAATTACTGTTTTAATAATATTTGTGGTCGATTGATCATTGACAAACTTGATGGTTTCAACTTTTCCTCCGTTAGACACAACAATATCACGACCCACAATATTCTCAACCGACCAGTCGGCACCTTTAACCAGAACATCGGGAATTAATTTATTAATTACTGCTCCGGGTGTATCTTCGTCAAATATAACGACATAATCTACAGGTTTGAGAGATGCAATAATAAATGCCCTTTCGTGCTGAGGAACAACAGGCCTTAGCTCACCTTTAATCCTTTTTACCGATGAATCGGAATTGACACCGACTATCAAAACATCCCCTTTTTCCTTTGCCTTGGTAATGTAGTCGACGTGCCCGGCGTGAAGTATATCAAACACTCCATTGGTGAAAACAACTTTTTTGCCTGATTGTTTTAGTTCAATTCTGATTTTAACGAGTTCATCAAGATTTTTTACACAGTTCATTTTATCTCTTTGGCTACTGCGTTGAATAATGTGTTAAGCTCAATGGGTACAATACCTACTTCCTGACAAACCAGACCGCCCGCATAATTGGCAAGATAAGCAGCGTCAAAAATATCGGCTCCAGCTGTCAACGCCATCGTTAGAGTTGAGATTACAGTATCGCCAGCACCTGAAACATCAGCGACTTTTCTGGCTATGGTAGGAACTCTTCTCTCCGGTTTGCCTTTTTCAAAAAGAGCAATCCCTTTTTCGCCGAGCGTAAGCAGAACATATTTACAATTGAGTTTCTCAATTAATCTCCATCCGGCATTGGAGATATCCTCCTCGCTGTTTATCCAGATACCGAACGCATCCTCGGTCTCTTTTCTATTCGGTTTGAAGACTGTTACATTATTATAGGAAAAGAAATTTAAAAACTTCGGATCGACGGTAATAATTTTTTTTGCATTATTTGCTAAAGATATTATCTGTTTGATCAAATTTTCCGTCAAAACGCCTTTGTTGTAATCCTCAATGATGATAGCGTCAATTTTGCCGATTTCTTTTTTAAGCAGGGATAAAATCTTCTTTTCAATCGAAGGGGAAATGGAATTTGTTCTTTCTTTATCTATTCGAACAACATGCTGTTTGTCAGCTATCACCCTGGTCTTGGCTGTAGTCGGTCTCTTTGAATCAACAACTATGCCTTTTCCGTCGATCGATCTTTCCTTTAATAATTTTTTGAAAATTCTCCCGTCGCCGTCATTTCCAATCACGCCAATAGGGAATGGAATGCCTCCGAGCGTTGAAACATTTAAAGCCACATTCATGGCGCCGCCGAAGCGGTAGAATTCATTATCCACCTGAAGAATGGGAACAGGCGCTTCCGGAGAAATTCTGCTCACTCCGCCCCAGTAATAGCAGTCAAGCATCAAATCGCCGATTACCGCAATCCGCTTTCCCTTAAACTTATTTTTTAACGCATTCAGTTTATTCTGAGAAACATCTATCATTTCTTTGCTCCGCTTTTTGAATCGCCATGAGTTCCAATCCATTGTGCAAGTTTATTTATGAAATTAATCTTTATTAATCCCGAATCGGATCCGAGCCACAAATTTGTCCCGTCAAAGAAAATGCAGTAAACTGTTCCCGGGATTCTTTCATCGCGGACCGGAATAATTTTGTTGGTCATACGGTCGATCAATATTATACCTCTGCCGAACAAATCTTTAGTATTCGAACCGAACTGGTATAGTGAAACCCAAATATAATTGCCGGTTCTCTCAAGGTCAAAAACTCCATTTGCGGGAAGACCGTTTCTGGCATCAAAGCGCTGCCAGTCGTTTCTTCTGTTAAAACGGAAAAGACCGCCTAAATTAAAATCCGGTCTCTCCGGAGTTACGAATTCGTCCAGACCTATCCAGAGATTCTTCCTTTCAAACAGAAGGGAAGTAATTGATACCTGTTCGCCCTCGCCGTCGAAGTAATTGTATCTTGTATCGTAAAACGTAGTGGCGCTGTTATCATTCAGATCCTTAGATTTATCATACTTATGCAGCCCCGCCTCAGTTCCAAACCACACAAGAGAATCTCCATCGACCTTGATAGTTTTTATATTATTTGTCTTTTCGTTCTTACGTACAGTCAGATCGTAATCGGTGTATCTTTTATTCCTGAGATCAAACTTAGTAAGATACTTGAATCGCCCGATCCATAGAACATTTGCGTATTTATCAAATTCCAATGCACGAATCCAGTTTGCCAGCTGTCCTCCCAGTCCGAATTTCCTTTTTGTCCAAGTATCCCGTATTACGTCAAGAATGAAAAGGCCGTCGGTTGAACCGGCCCAGACATAATCTTTGGTGGCCGCGATACAATAAAAGAAATCGTGCTGTAAATTTCCATTAGAGGTAGAGTAGGACATCCAGGCATTGCTTTTGGGAATATATTTAAAGATGCCATTACCGTTTGTGGCAAACCAGAGGTTAGTGCCATCGCTTGTTATTCCTGTTACCTGCGCGCCTTTAAGGAAAAACTCCATTTCGGATTGCGTCTGAGCGGAAAGGGTAATATTTATAAGAATAAAAAACGGAATAAGTATTTTCTTCATTTCGGAAATTTTCAATTAGTGAATAGCTGTGAATTCTATTCGGAAATTTAACACTAAGTAAGTAGGGATGAAAATGTTTCGGAAAGATTATTCTATTTGCGCAACCGGGGTTTCTTCTGCTGTCAGGGACCAGTCACTGACAGAAACTCCCTGACAATCAAGGACCACTTCTCGGTAGTAATTATTTATTACCTGTTCGGAACTTGTAGATCGGTACGTTCAAATTTCACTTCCCACTCCAACTCGAATCCAAACATCAGGCAGGTTTTCAGTTTCTCGTAATCGATCTCTTCATTAAGTATTG
>PGYS01000139.1 GCA_002839795.1 Ignavibacteriae bacterium HGW-Ignavibacteriae-3
CTATTCATCGAATCCACAGCGTCTACAGTATCCTTCTGAATCTGCATTATCATCGCGGCTATTTCTTTGGTGGCTTTGGTTGTACGCTCAGCCAATTTTCTCACTTCATCGGCCACTACCGCAAATCCTCTACCCTGCTCTCCGGCCCGTGCCGCTTCTATTGCCGCGTTTAAAGCAAGCAGATTTGTCTGATCTGCTATATCATCAATAACCTGAATAATTTCTCCAATTTGATCGCTGCTTTTGCCGAGAGCCTGGACTGTCTCCGCAGATTTTCTCACAACATCAGCAACCCGGTTCATGCCTTCCATAGTATCTTCAACCACCTTGCCGCCTTCTTTGGCAATGTTCCCGGAATTTTTTGCTGCCTGGGCGGCTTTTGATGAATTTCTGGTAGTTTCAAAAATGGTTTTTGTCATCTCTTCAACAGCGTTGGCAACTTCAGTAATCTGACTGCTCTGCTCCTCGGCACCGGCGGCCATTTCTTCACTGCTAGATGAAATCTGAGTGCTTGCGCTTGCAGCGGCCTGCACCGCTCCCGTAACTTCTGATATCGCCTGTTTAAACGAATCTGCTAATCCGTTTATATTATTTTTAATTACCGAATAATCACCGGCGTAGTTGCCTTTCATACGGACAGTAAGATCGCCGCCTGCAATTAATTCTAATACTTTGCCGGATTCATTTAGAGGTTTGATCACTGAATCCAATGTTGCATTAAATCCCTCAATAATTGCTTTGAATTCTCCTTTGTGTTTATCTACACCGGCTCTAAAATTTAATTGTCCTGCCAATGCCGCGCTGGAAAGCAATTTGGAATCTGTCACAAGATTTTTTAAGCTATTTTTAATCGTAATGAACGACTTGCCTAACTGATCCCTGTCTGAGAGAAGAATGATCTCTTTTTCAAAATTTCCGTCGGCAAACTGTGTTCCCAATGCCGATCTTTCCGCCATGTTTGATTGTAATTTTACAAGTGCGGAATTCAAGTTTCCAATTTCATCCGCTCTTACCGAAGTTTTGACATCGGTTATATCACCTTCTGATAATCTTTGAATATTCTCCACTGAAGCCAGAAGATCCGCAACAATCTTCCTTTTGATGAAATACATTGACATCAAATAAGTAAAAAATATCACACAAAGAGTAAGGACAACCGCGAGCAGACGCTGTGATGCCAGCGCGGAGTTCATGTCTGCCATAGAATATCTCATGCTGACGACCGCGAGCGGTTCTCCTATTGAACTGGCGTGACAGCCGGTGCATCTTGCGTCCGCCAATATCAAATCAATGTTTCTGAAAACTTCCTGATCCCCGAATGATTCGACTGAAGAAAATGTATTACCGGAACTCAGGACAGATAATTCGGTCGGATCCAGCTTTTCCTCTTCACCATTCTTAACTTTCTTCGTAGCGATAACTCTAAGATCGACAATATTGTTCAGCTGTTTTACTTTGTCTATGTACGGCTGCACGTCCGGCGAGCCCTGGGCCATCGCAAATGAGATGGAGGAAATCATTAACTGGCTCACATTGTGCACTTCATTTTGGGTAGTGTTTAATTTGGCGGCGCTTTCCTGTGTAAGCAGAACTATGATCATTATACTCATTGTTACTAATAAACTTATACTAATTATCAGTCCTACTTTTCTTGAAATCGAAAGTTTCATTTAAAACCTTTTAATTATAATTTAATTCAGCTTCCGGCCGTATAAACTTTAGGCCACTTCTTTCAGATTATTTTTGTCATCCACAAATAAAACTTTCTTCAGATCAATTAGAATAAGAAGGCGGTCTTCAAGTTTTCCAACAGATTTGATAAAGTCTGAGTCGATCCCGGCAATAATTGAGGGGGGAGCTTCTACTATGTCAACCGGAATTCTTAATACTTCACTTACAGAATCAACTATAAACCCCAGAGTTATACCATCAAACTCTACAATGATTATCCTGGTTTCCTTATCGTGGGCTTTGCGCGAAAGTTTCAGACGAGTTCTAAAATCAATGACCGGAATTATTCTTCCCCGTAGATTGATTACTCCCTCAACGAAAACGGGAGAGTTCGGCACCTTCGTAATGGCTGTCATTTTATTTATCTCTTGAACATTCAGAATGTCAACTCCGTATTCTTCATCTCCAATTTTAAAGCTGACTATATGAAGGTGCTCTGTCAATTCTTTTTCTTCTATTTCCTGTTTCATTTATTTCGATGCCTGATGAACCGTTTGATAAAATATTCCCGGTACGTCTGTTTTTTCTTTCTGACACGGGAACAGTTCGTATATCCACAAAACCACTTGTGGGATTAGGTGTATTATCGGATAATTTTGTATTTATTTAAGCCCCTGATGCAAAAAGAATTATCAACGGATGGAACAGCTTTTCAGATAGGAATTATTACTAATGAGGGAACTACATCTGATCATGAGACATTTTTGCGGAACAGAGAAGAAGTTCCTGATTTTTACGGAACGTATGCTGAGCTCTTTTTAAATTATTTTTTTGACCCCGTGTTGTCAGCGTCAAACAAAGAATCCCAATCACTCAGAATTTTTTCCAAATTCTTTGAGAATGAATCCAGCGATTTAATCGGATCAGGCTCTTCCTTCCCCTTATTCAGAAGAGCGGTGAGTGCATTCTCAATTTTAATCTTAATCGCCATTGATTTTTCATCTGACCCCAATTCAGCCAGTATCTCTTCTAATTCCCGCCTTATGGTAGAAGACTTCCCTTCCCTATTGGAAACAGACTCGGGTTTGTTCTTCGGATATTCGCTTTGATGAGACATTTTTGCCCCCGAAATATTTTAAATAATTTGAATTTATTATGCCTGTAAAAAAAAATCAGTATACATCGGAAAGTGATTCACTTATATCACTTTTATACTTTAACACAACAAGCACCAATAAAATCGGTAAATAAAATATTGTTACTGAGATCAGTTTTTGAAAGAGCAGACTTTGTATTCAAAGGTTATCCGGGGTGCCGATTTTTGAGTCTACTGAACTCTCAGATGTATTTGCGGGTGATCCAGCAGATTCGTTTGATAGGAATAGAATTACTACCTGAAATAATTTCCCCGGAAAAATCTTCACCCCCCAGATAGATCATCAAATAATGAGATCTTCCCCCTATTCGAAGATTAAAATCTTACTTCACTATTTTTTAAAACTTTTGGGATTTCGCACGGAAGCGTTTAATCCCATTCCTTTATAATCCTTTCCAAATTTTCAGAGAATGATTCCAGAGTTTTGCGGAAATCTTTTTTCTTATCAACTCCATTATCGCTTAATGCCGCAAGCGCAATCTTTATTTTTTTTTGAATAATTACGGATTTATCATCATTCCCTAAAATCCGGAGCACTTCTTCCAATTCCCTTTTGATGATTTCAGGGAATTCATCGTTTTCATTAGTAAGTTTAAACTCATTACTCCGTATACCGAACTGTTCTGATTCAAACATGTACAATTTCTCTTTCTCAAAATTCACCCGCTAAGACAGGGAATAGGTTTAGCTCAATTCAGCGGAAAGACATATAGACAGTAACTTTCAATAGATAATCGCAAAACATGTTGAAGTATTGATGGTAAATGTTGCCGGCGGTCAGATTTTGTATCGAACGGTAATTTGTGTGTTATAATTTAATACTCCCGCCACCATACGACCGGCGCCGGGAGAGGGACCGCGCTTTTTTTTCATATCTTTTCTTTTGAAATCAATATCCCGAATTCAAAGATCGTATGAGAATTTTCCTTGCTTTCAATTTTAATATAACCGCCATACAGCTCAACTATTTTTTTTACAATTGTCAGCCCTAATCCCAATCCTTCTTTAGTCTCCCCCTCCTTGCCGAATTGATTAAACACACCGATTTTTTCCGCGTCAATTGATTTCGCGCCGATACCGGCGTCTTTTACTGTTGTTATAAAGTATTTTCCATTTGAACGGCCGGTAATATTTATAGCGCTTTTTTGCTTTGAATATTTAATTGAATTTTCAAGCAATTCTTTTAAGATAAATTCAAAATGCAGATCAGTTATCACTAATAATTTATTTTCAAATGCAACTGCCAGATCATCCGTCCTGTTGAATATTGCGGCGGTTTCGGATAATCTGGCGGCAAGAAAGTCTTGATCAACCTGGTATTCATTTTCATTAATCTTCGATCTTGTTTCGGGACTGCTTTCATCCAGCAGCAGATCCACATATACGAGCAGCTTTTCAACTCTTCTCAATAATCTGCTCCCTGAATCAAGTATTTTGTTTGCAATCTCTGAGAGTTCTTCATGAGTGAGTGATCCGATATTTTCCAGCATCAATTCAGATAATCCCAGTATGGAAATAAGTGGAGTCCGTAATTCATGCTGAACTCTTTTAACAACAGAAAATTTGAAGAGCTCAACATTTTCCCGGATCTTCCTTTTTTTCTTGAGCCGGGCATCTATAGCGGAGAGCAGATCATTGCGTTTATAAGGTTTTAACAGATAATCATCCGCGCCGAGCGTCATCCCTTTTCTTATTTCATCATGTTCAACTTTTGCGGTGAGAAATATAAACGGAATATCCGAGGTGGTAATGTTATCCTGAAGTTTTTTCAGCATATCGAATCCGCTGACAATCGGCATTCTTATATCGCTCAGGATAAGATCGGGCAACTTTTCAAAAGCTATTTTAAAGCCCTCATCCCCGTTTTCGGCTGAGAGCACTTCAAAGCCTTCCGATTCGAGCAGGTCACGTAAATTTTCACGTACAACTGTGTCGTCTTCAACAACTAATATTTGCTCCATAAAGCCCCCTTAATTATCAAATAATATCAGCATGGATTTTATTATTAACAGGAAATAAGTTGCGGGAGAGGTATTGTTGAAGCAGGCGGGCGAAACCGGTGGTGAGTTAATGGTCCGGGATTTTTTTGATTTAAATAGTGATCTGTCTGATTTTTGATGAATACCTTTTGCTGATTATAAATGGTTCGCTGACATTCTTAAGATAGATAAGAAAACTTGAGTTATATGATTTTTCCATTTTGACCAGATAATCCAGATTGGCTATAGTAGACCTGTGGATTCTTAGGAAATTTTTAACGGGCAGCAGTTTTTCCCAGCCGGCTATAGATTTTCTGACAAGGAATGATTTTCCATCGGCCAATTTTAAAGATGTATACTGGCTCTCTGCTGCTATAAAAACTATTTCGCCTATTTTTATGAGATTGGGTTTACCACTAACGTTTATAAATATTTTGTCATCATTTGTCAGACTGCCGGAAGGCTCCGCTTTTTGAGGAAGTACAAATTCCCCTTTTAGAGTCTGAATCCTTTTTAAGCGGGTATCAATTGATTTGAGAAGATCCTCAGATTTATATGGTTTAAATAGATAATCATCGGCTCCGATCATCATTCCTTTTCTCAGATCTTCCCGTTCCACTTTAGCCGAAAGAAAGATAAAGGGAATCGATTTTGTTGATTCATGCTTGAGTAATTTTTCAAGAACCCCGTAGCCGTCCAGCCCCGGCATCATTATATCGCAAATGATCAAATCAGGAATTTCTTTAATCGCAGTTTCTACTCCCTCTTCTCCGTTTTTTGATGCTAATACCGCATAGCCTTCTTCAGTGAGCAGGGTTCCGATATTTTCACGAACTTTTTTTTCATCTTCAATTATTAGAATTTTTTTATTCATTCCTTCTCCTTGGGAGTTTGACATGAAATGTAGTCCCCCTGCCAAGCTCCGTTTGATAATCTATTATCCCGTTGTGCAGATCAACAGCTTTCTTGACGATAGACAGACCGAGACCGGTACCTTCAATCTCGCCTACATTTTTCGTTCTGTAGAAAGGTTCGAACAGATGCGCCCTGTCCTCCTCTGGAATTCCAATTCCTTGATCCTTAACCTGTATTTCAAGATTTTCATTCGTGGAAAAAACCAGCAGTTCTACGTCAGTTCCTTTTGGGGAGTATTTGAATGCGTTAGATATGAGATTGGTAAGGATAAACCTGATCAGCTTCGGATCCAATTCAAAAAATTCTTTTTCGGCGGTGTATTTAAAAATCAATTTATGATTTTTATCCACATTAAATTTCAATTCCTCGATTATGTCCCAGCAGAAAATATGCAGATCAATTTTAACAGGATTGAAAACAATTTTCCCGCTTTCTGAACGGCTTATAGTCAGCACATCGTCGAGCAGGTCCGTCAGATATTCAATTGAGTTCATTATCTTATCTGCATGCTCGTTGAATTTTTCTTCACTCCATTTTTTTCCGTACCGTTTAATTAATTCGGCGGAGGATAAAATTGAAGTTAACGGCGTTCTGAACTCGTGAGAAGCCATAGAGATGAACCTGCTTTTGAGTTCATTAAGCTCTTTTTCCCTCTCTAATGAATAATGCAGAATCACTTCAATTTCTTTCTCCCTTTCAATCTCCATCTGAAGTTTTTTATTTATCCGGTCAAGTTCATGAGTTCTGGAATCCACAAGGTCTTCAAGGTGGTTTCTATATTTCTTCAGCTCCTGCTCGGCCATTTTTTGATCGGTAATATCCCTTGCGATTCCCAGTAATGCAAACGGCTCCCCTTTTTCATTGAGAACGGCAGAAGTACTTAAAGAAACAGGAAACACGGAACCATCCTTTCTCTTATTCAGCAATTCGCCAAACCAGCCGCCATTTACAGACGCGTTCTTAATAGTTTCAGCAGAATATTCAGAATCATGAAAGGCGCGGACTATTTCTATGTTTTTACCTATAAGTTCCTTTTCTTCATAATTATATGTTTTAAGGAACGACTCATTAACAAAAATTATCTTATTATTAACATCCGTCAGACTTATAGAATCGCTGGTGCTTCTGACGGCCTGGGCAAGAAGATTGAATGTCTGTTCGGTATTTTTTCTTTCGGAAATATCCTGGAAGATTTCAAGTACTGCCTTTTCACCTTTATAAACCATTCCGGTGTGACTGATCTGGTAAACTTTGCCATCCAGAAAATTTTCCGATTCGATTACAACTGTTTTTCCTTTAGAGACATTTGCGTTTAGCGGACAGTTCTTGCATTGTGTTTTATCCTCGCGGTAAACCATCCAGCACTTTTTGCCGATTACGTCCTCACCGAGAAGATTTTTTAGCCTATCGCTTACAAAAATAATATTTCCGGTTTTATCTATTATATTCATTCCAAATGGAATGGCTCCGATCAAGGATTTATTGAATTCATCACTTTCCCGCAGCAATTCCTCGGCATGTCTTCGAGAGGTAATATCAAGACCAAATGAGATCGAGCCGGAGATCTGATCACCCTCGTAAACTTCATTGTTCTGCCAGACGATATAACGTTCTTCCCCGGACTTGGTTAGAATTTGATTCTCGAAATTCTTAGCCAATCCTTTTTTCAACAATTTTTCGAATTCCCATCTTACAGATGGATAGAGTTTTTCGGGGACAAGCAGGTCGAACCAATTCTGTCCTTCTAATTCCTCCCGGGTGTATCCTGTGATATTTTCGGCAGCTTTATTATAGATAGTAATCTTGCCGTTCAGATCAAGTCCCACAACCATTGTATTGGCGGTTTGAATAAGGTTTTCAGCAAAATCTTTTGCGATTCTTAGCGCCTCTTCTGCCCGGTTCCTTTCCGTAACG
>PGYS01000140.1 GCA_002839795.1 Ignavibacteriae bacterium HGW-Ignavibacteriae-3
CCAAAAACTATTTTTTTCCATGTCTTCATCTTTATCATCCGGGAATTGTAATCGAAATTTATAAAATAATTGATTTGCTGAATAACAAAATATTTAATAAATAACCGTCTACAATTCCACAAATCCAAACGGGCGGCGTATTTATGACTGAAATCTCAATTATTCTTTTCGCAATAACACTTTTATGCCTGATAATATTTTTCTTTCTACTCAATAAAAAACTTTCTTCCGGCGGGGATAGTTCCGTCAGAAATGAATTCGAGAAGATGGACAGGGCTTTCAGGGATGAATTAACCCGCAACAGGGAAGAGTTTTCTAAAAGCGCGAAGGCACAACGCGAAGAATTAAGCCAATCTATGATAAAAGTCGGCGAGCAAATTTCCTCAACGATCGGCGAGATTTCCAAAGGCCAGAAGAATCAGCTTGATATTTTTTCAAAGCAGATGAATTCACTTACGCAGATGAATGAACAGAAATTTGATAAACTGCAGGAAAAAGTTGAATCTCAGCTTAAAGAAATTCTGGAGAAGAACGAAAAGAAACTGGAAGAGATGCGTCTTACAGTTGATGAAAAACTGCATCGGACTTTAGAGAAGCGCCTTGGCGAATCATTTAAAATTGTCAGCGATAGACTTGAAGCCGTGCGGGAAGGATTGGGAGAGATGAGAAATCTTGCGGTCGGAGTAGGCGATTTAAAAAAAGTATTAACCAATGTTAAGACAAGAGGAACATGGGGAGAAATTCAGCTCGAGAATTTAATAGACCAGATTTTAACTCCCGATCAGTACGCCAAGAATATCAGCACCAAAAAGGGGAGCAACGATCGGGTTGAATTTGCTGTTAAGATGCCTGGACGGAGTGAAGGTGCTGATGGAACATGTTGGCTCCCGATTGACGCTAAATTTCCAATGGAGGATTTTCAAAAATTAATGAACGCTCAGGATTCCGCAGATCTTCCATCAATCGAAGAAGCCGCGAAGGCGTTGGAAAATAGAATAAAAGCGGAAGCAAAATCTATCTTCGAAAAATATCTGGATCCTCCAAACACTACAGATGTAGCGCTTCTGTTTTTACCGGTTGAGGGATTATTCGCAGAAGTTTTACGCCGTCCCGGACTATTTGAAAGGTTGCAAAATGATTATAAAGTTATTATCACCGGTCCGACGACTCTTACAGCAATTCTCAACAGTTTACAAATGGGATTTAGAACTTTGGCTATAGAAAAAAGGACAAGTGAAGTTTGGAGTTTATTGGGCGCTGTAAAAGCTGAGTTTGGCAAGTTCGGAGATGTTCTCGACAAAACACAGGAAAAATTGCGCCAGGCAAGCGATACGATTGATTCTGCAAAAACAAGAACCCGCGCGATAGAGAGAAAATTGAAAGACGTTCAGGAACTTCCCTCTTCTGAGCAATCTGAATTACCGATGTAAAAAAAGGACGCTATCAAAAAGCGTCCCTTTTTGAACTTATCGCATCAAAATATTTTTTATCGATATGCAGGTATACCTGTAATCTCATGGCCTGTGATCAGAAGGTGAATATCATGCGTCCCCTCATAGGTGATTACCGACTCCAGATTCATCATATGCCTCATCATAGGGTAATCATTTGTTATTCCCATGGCACCTAAAATCTGACGTGTTTCGCGGGCGATATTAAGCGCCATCGCAACATTATCTCTCTTGGCCATGGAAATTTGAGCCGCTGTTGCTTTGCCTTCATCCTTAAGCACACCCAAACGCCAGACAAGCAGCTGGCCCTTCGTAATTGCGGTAACAGCCTCAGCCAATTTTTTCTGCTGCAGTTGAAATGAGGCAATCGGTTTTCCAAATTGATTTCTCTCCAACGAATATCTTAGCGCCGCATCGAAACAATCCATGGCGGCTCCAAGAGCCCCCCACGCAATTCCATATCTGGCTGAGCTTAAACATTTTAATGGTCCTTTTAATCCTTCAATATTCGGAAGAACAAACTCCTTTGGCACTTTTACATTATCGAAAACCAATTCCCCTGTAACACTGGCTCTTAATGACCATTTACCTTTAGTTTCCGGTGCAGAATAACCTGTCCAATCCTTTTCTACAATCATTCCCCTCACAATATTTCCTTCATCCCGAGCCCAGACGATGGCGATATCGGCAATAGTTGAATTTGTGATCCACATCTTCGCCCCGTTCAGTAAATAATGATCACCCATATCCTTAACCCTTGTGGTCATTCCTCCGGGGTCTGATCCATGATCCGGTTCAGTTAAACCAAAACAGCCGATAATTTCACCCGCAGCGAGCTTCGGCAGATATTTCTTTTTTTGTTCTTCACTGCCAAAAGTATAAATCGGATACATAACAAGTGAAGTCTGCACAGAGGCCATCGAACGGATTCCGGAATCTCCACGTTCAAGTTCCTGCATAATCAAACCATATGATACATGGTCCAAATCTGATCCGCCGTATTCCGACGGAATGAAAGGACCGAACGCGCCGATATCACCCATCTCCTTCACTAAATGCATCGGAAATTTTGATGTTTCGCAATATTCTTCGATAACCGGTTTTACTGAGTTGTTTACCCACTCCCTCATAGTGCTTCTAATCATCTTTTGTTCTACCGAAAAAAGTTCATCGACTAAATAATGGTCGGGTGGGTTGTACTGAATTGTGCCTGACATATTTGATCCGCATTTTGTTAATAATAGTAGTTAATAGTAAAAAATTTCATGTAAATCATAAAAAAACCATAAAATTCTCCACAAATATAGACAAGTTTGTCTTACTTTTTATAATTTTCGATAAAGGTATTTAGAAGAAATCTGTTTTCTTACCCATATGGAAGTGTCAATAAAATTTTAGAAAAAAATTTACATGGAACAGGAAAAAAAAATAATATTCACGGATAATTCCAGAATTACTGTTGAAGCTCTGGTTCAATCCGGGGCTGATATCTTTATCGGGTATCCAATAACACCGGCCAATTTGCTCTATTCTTATGCTTCGGTACGGTTTCCGGTTTTTATGGCCGCTCCGGACGAAATAACTACTCTTCAATGGATGAGCGGTTTTTCCGCGGTTGGAAAAATTCCGGTTACTGCCACATCTTTTCCGGGATTTGCCCTGATGATTGAGAGCATTAACATGGCCTACATGATGGAACTTCCGATGATTATAATTCTTGTTCAAAGGTTGGGTCCTGCCACAGGAACCGCCACAACCGGGGCCCAGGGTGATCTTGCCCTTCTCAACGGAATGATTTCTGGAGGAATGACTCTGCCTGTTTTTAATTTTTACAACTCTTTCGACTACTGGGCCCTGACCGCTAAAGCGGTAGAATTTTCAGTTATGCATAGGACACCGGTTGTAATACTGACCTCAAAAGAAGAAATGATGACTAAACTAAGTCTCGATGTTGCGAGATTAAAAAATATTTCTAAGATCGAAAGAAATTATTACGAAAAATCAGAAACTTACGTTCCCTATCGGGCAGAAAAAAATCTTGTTCCTCCCTTTCTTCCGTTGGGCAATAAAATGCATCAAGTCCGAATTACATCATCAACACATAATCAGAGGGGAATCATACAAAACAGTACAGCAGAAGCTTTAAATAATTCCAAACGGCTGCACTATAAAAATGTGAGAAACATAGCGGATTTCAGTTTTTACGATTTTGATGATGAGCCCGGCTCGACCACACTTCTGGTCTCATACGGCGTTACTGCGTTGGCCGCGAAAGAAGCAGTTATCAACCTGAGAGCTTCAGGGGAAAAAGTATCACTGCTGATAGCTCAAACACTTCTTCCTGTACCGCAAATCTATTATGATATATGTTCCCGATACAGCAAGATAGTAATTGCCGAAGAAAATTTAACCGGTCAGTACAGACAGATACTTTTTGGAGGCGGTTCCAGAACCGGCATTTCCGGTGTAAATGATTTCGGCTCAATGATAAATCCGAATTCCATTATTAAAGAAGTACTTAGACATGTCTAAAATATTTTTAGAAAATATGGAGCTTCCGTTTTGCAAAGGCTGCGGACATTCATTAATTGCAAATAACATCGATTTAGCTTTACAGAAAAACAATTACTCGCTTCTTGACGTTATTATCGTTACTGATATAGGTTGTCACGGAATAGTAGATAAATGTTTTAGAACGCATACGTTTCACGGACTTCACGGTCGGTCTGTTGCATTGGCGTCCGGAGTATCTGCCGGGTTAAGCAATCCTGAAAAAAAAATCATTGCTCTTATCGGAGATGGCGGAGCTACAATCGGTATGCAGCATATTATAGACGCAGCACATAATAATTTCGATATGACTGTTATAGTTCATAATAACATGCTATATGGAATGACCGGCGGACAACCGAGTGAATTTACACCGCCGGGATTTAACACTACAATTAATGATCAGAGTCCCAAACATAAAGTTTATGATGTCTGCCAGATTGCTTCATCGGCGGGCGCTTCATTTGTAAGCCGTGTTATTGCATCAAACGATTTTTCCGATCTGCTCGCAACGGCATTTTCCCGAAAAGGTTTTTCTCTTGTTGAGGTAATGGAAATTTGTCCCAGTTACGGTGTAAAAGCAAACCCGGGGATGAAATTGAAAAATGTAGTTGCGGATGCTGGATTAGAATTAAAGACTTTTACAGATAATAATTCAGAATCGTTTGAGACGGTATACAAAAAGGACACTGCCTCTCTGATTGATAATCAGAAAGAGATCCAGGCCGTTTACAAATCCAGCATAACCCGTCCTGTAAAAATGGTTATAAGCGGATCTGCCGGTGAAGGTGTTCAGACTTCGGCTGAATTATTTGCCAGAGCAGCCATTGCGTCCGGATTGAATGTGACTAAGAAAGGCAATTATCCCGTAACCGTAGGCGTTGGTTTTTCCTCCTCCGATATAATAATCTCTCCTGATGAAATTTTCTATACGGGGACATCAGATGTTGATGTTATCATCGTCACCTCGCAAGAAGGGCTGGATTATTCTTCTTCTTCGATAAAAAATTTAAAGGGAGGGACAATTATCTGCGATAGCAGTCTGTCACTGCCCGAAACTAGTTCGAAGATTATCAAACATGATTTCAGAAATAAAATTTCTGGAAAGGGAGCATCATTATACTCATTATTTTATTACGTGAATTATAGTAAAATCTTCCCTATTGAAGCTTTAATTGAATCCTTCAAAGGTGAAAAGTACTCATCCAAAATTGATATTTCGAAGCTACTTGAGTTCTGAAAAAACGCCATTCCTAATAATTATTAATTTAGTTTCAGTTAATCACTGAAGTTTCAAATCTCACCCGACCCGTTTCACCGATTAAAATCCGCCACTCGCCGATTTTTTCTAAAGTTAAACGAAACATTCGATTAAATTTACCGTCGAAAGAAGTGAAGATAAAATTTAATGGAGAAAAATATGGAAACGCCAAAATTGCAGGGCCGGGTAATAATAGGATTATTACTAGTCATATTAGGGGCGCTTGCTCTTCTGCATAATTACTACATAATCGATCTTTACGATTACCCGCTGTCGTGGGAATATTTTTTTATAGTTGGAGGACTGCTCTTTTTCATATTATCCGAAAACAAAACCGTGGGGATAATACTTTTCACTATCGGATTATTCAACCTTGTACCTGAACTTTGGCCGCTCGTGTTTGTGCTGATCGGTTTATATATAATACTGGGGAAAGGTGGTAGAGGCAGAAATTTCATTCATAGAAAATTCTCGGGAAGTGATTCCGGATTAAAAAATGCGGCCGGAAGAGATTACAATGATTATGTGGAGTGCGTTAACGTTTTCGGAGGCGGAAATAAAATAATTAATTCGGATAATTTTAAGGGCGGCAATATAGTTTCAATTTTCGGAGGATGTGAATTACATCTGAACAACTGCAAACTGGCACCCGGAAATAACACGATTGAAATTACCGCAATATTCGGCGGCAGTACAATAGTGGTCCCGAGAGACTGGAAAGTTGTGATTGACGTAATGCCGATCTTCGGAGGGTTCGGGGATAAACGGATCAAAGATCCTAACGTATCGTTTCAGGAAGGCCGCACTCTGCATCTTAAAGGTCTTGTCCTGTTCGGAGGCGGAGAAGTTAAATCAATGTACTGATCATAACTTCGGTAGAGAATTTGTTTGCTGAAATAATTTATATACAGTTTTTTGGAGGCTAAAATGCAAAACTCAAATGGTAGAATGTGGATCGGTGTAGTGCTGGTTATAATTGGCGGATTGTTTTTATTGGACAATTTCGGATTCCCATGGTTTTACGGATTTGATGTACGCCATTTAGTATTTTCCTGGCACACCATTTTTATAATTGTCGGCTTGGTCCTTGTAGTAAACCATAAGGATCATTTTCTGGGTTACATTTTTCTGGGTATAGGTGCCTTTGGAATTTTGCGTCACTTCCCATTCTTTTCTCAATTTGATTTCAGCGACCTATGGCCCATTATTCTTTTATTTGTCGGGTTGTGGCTGATATTAAGAAAAAATGGTAATTCACAGGTTAAAGATAAATATAATTTTAACGGTGAGAATGAACCAAGGCCCCGGACATTCTCATCCGAACAATCTGTCGATTACATTGATGAGACCAGTATATTTAATTCCATTAATAAAATGATCAGATCCGATAATTTCCGCGGCGGAAAGGTTACAACAATATTCGGCGGTACAAAACTAAATCTTACAGAGTCCAAACTCTCACCCGGGGAAAATAATTTGGAATTAACAACGATTTTCGGAGGAGCAGAAATTCATGTTCCGCCAAACTGGCGCGTTCTGTTAAATGTTACATCTATTTTCGGCGGATTTGAGGATAAGCGCTACGGGAAGTACAACAATGAAGAATTCAGTGAAGGCATTTTGATCATCAAAGGTGTAACGCTATTTGGCGGCGGTGAAATTCTTTATTAATCAATAATGAGAGAATAATGAGCAATCCATTTATAAGCAATAAAAAAATCCGCGCGCTTTATTTCAGTATATGGTTTATTATTTCACTTGCGCAGGTATTACTGCTTACATTTTTCCTTAATGTGAAATTAGTAAATGCGTTTTATGACAGCTTCATTTTCAACATCCTCTATATGGCGCTCGGACTGAGTTTCTGGTTCACAGTAAGTTTCAATTCGCTTGAGAACTATTCCACCGCAAAAGTATTTTTAAACCATATCGCCGCGGCAGTAATAACTTCGGGACTGTGGATTTTACTTGGCTATTATATTATTCTGAACTTACTGTCTGCAGATAAAACATACATCGACTTCCTGCTTTCTTCTCTTATTTGGAGATTTTTAACCGGAATACTTTTTTATATCGTGATTATCGCGGTGGATTATGTAATAATATACTATACAAATTTTCAGGAGAAACTATTAAAGGAAGCGGAACTTAATGCGCTGGTAAAAGAATCCGAACTTAAGACACTCAAATACCAGATTAATCCTCACTTTATTTTTAACAGTTTGAATTCAATAAGTTCGCTTACAATATCTAATCCCCCTCAGGCACAGGAGATGACAATAAAGCTTTCTTCTTTTTTAAGAAGCATTCTTTCGAAAAATGAAAAGCAGAAAAATAAATTAAGTGAAGAAATCAGTAATGCCAGGCTTT
>PGYS01000141.1 GCA_002839795.1 Ignavibacteriae bacterium HGW-Ignavibacteriae-3
GGATTCCCAATTGTCCGAAAACGAATGCTTTGTTGTTTGTCTGAATGTAATATCCTGAGAAGTGATGCCGAGCCATCCGACGCCGTTGCCGCCGAATTTACTCTGAAATGATTCACGTAAATCTGCCGTGATCAGATCTCCCTCGATCGCTGAATCGCCGTAATGGGCAATGCGCACAGTTTTTGATTTGGAATTTTTCAGGGCATCGAAAAAATAACTTAGCTGTTTTACGTTTCCGGTTACAGGAGTTTTCTTCCCTTGATAAACAGGGACAGAATATGAATCTGAATGTTCAATTTCGGGCTCTAATAATGAATTGTGCGATGAAAAAATGTTTGTAAATCCAAAAGAGGCTTTGGTGACTCTGTGCCGGGAATTCATGGAAGAGATCGGCTCCACGGGCGGATCGACTTTTATATCTGAAACAAGATCAACATTCTTTAATTTGAAATTCAACTGCGGTATTTCGTAATCGACTTTTATAAACGATACCGCGAACAGAGTTATAATTGTGAACGCAATAATCACCAGCGGCTGCCTAAACTTATTTTCGTTATTCATTTTTTATCCTCGTGTATTAAAGTAAATCAACCAGATTTAAGCTGCGGCTCCTGAGTTATCTCAGATCAGCGGAGAAATTCAGAATTTATATTGCCGGCATAAATCGTGCGTGATTAACTGAATATTACAATTTATATTTTGCTAAAACTTTTTCAACTTCCCGCGCCCAGATCTTGTAAGCTTCTGCCTTGAAATGAATTCCGTCCCATGTAAGCTCCGGTTTCAAAAATCCGTCTTTTCCCGCAGTCAAAGCATTAACATCGATATAATCTATATTGTTCATCTTAGCGTAATCCGAAAGCAGCTTGTTCAGTTTATCAACTTCCTTGTTCCTTCCGAGATTAGCTTCCGGGGTTACATTCCAGTCTTTACCGTAGAATTTGGCGGAGTATGTTGTTGATTGAATTACAGGGATTATGTTTTTCGATTTCAATCCGGAAATGATCCGGACATAAACAGAAAAAATATCCTGAACGGGAGTCCAGTTGTAAACGTCGTTTAATCCTCCCATTATAAAAACAATTTTAGGTCTCAGCTTATAAATTGATCCGATGCGTGATTCAAATCCGTAAAGAACATCGCCTACAATACCCCGCTCGGCTACATTAGACCGCCCGAGCAATTCGTTCCATGCCGTTCCGTGTGTTAATGAATTGCCGAACATAATAATATCCGCCTGGCGGGTTTTATATAATTCGAACATTGCCTGCTGAAGCGGGAAATTCGCATTGATTTTATAGCGGAGCGTGTCTGCCTTGGGAGCGGAATTAGAGCTTTGGGAAAATGACTGTGTACTTAATAAAAAAAAAGCGAGGAGTAATATTGTGCTGAATATATTTTTCAGATTTGTGTTCTTCACGTGTTTCAATTCAAGGTTGTTTTTGATTATCCGGATACAAGATAATTCTAATCAATAAAAAATCAAAAAAACGTTTATTCTATCGTAGCCGGCCCCTTCTCTGATATAAATCCGGCTTGCGCATTATTCGGGCTGATTAATTGCGTCAGAACCACCGGCTTTTCGTTCGAGTTCGGAAATGCGGAATTTCAGATTTTTTTCCATAGCTATCAGTTCGGAGATCTTTGCGGTATACTCTTCTTTTTTTATTTCGATATTAGAGGCGTCGGATTTAAGGAGCCGTAATTCATTTCGCTGATCGGAAATCTGATTTTTTAATTCTTCAAGCTCTCTCGTGCCTTGAGCAATTTCAAGATTCAATTTTTGCTTGTTGTCGTTCAGGCCGGAATAACTCTCGCTCGTTTGCATAAGAAGCTGTCTAAGATCCCTTTCATAAGAATCCTTTTTTAACTCGAGCGAGGCAGTTTCGGAACGAAGCTGCTGGGCAGTAACTCTCTGCCTGTTTGCCTCTTCCTTAAGGGCCAGTACAATATCGTTCAGTTCATTGAATTCCTGTTTAAGATTTAAGAGCAGTTGCTCTGCGGCAGCGCGCTCTTTTTGAAGGACTTTCGTCATTCCTCCGTATTCTGCTATCTGTGTTGTTTTTTGGAGCAGAATTTTTTCCTTGCTTGAAAGCTCTTTCTCTTTATCCAGAAGTTCCTGCCGGACGGAATTGAGCTTGCTCTTTGAGGAATTCAGTTCTTCATTAAACTTAAGAAGGACCTGTGAAAAATTATTCTCAACATTCAGATGAGCTTCTTCTATCTCAAATTTTCTCTTTTCAATTTCTTCGATAGATGTCTGTTTCAGTTTAACAAGTTCGCCTAAAGAATCCGCCTCGGTTTTGAGCTGAAGAATTTTATCCTGCATCTCGGATTTAATATTTTCAAATTTTCTTGTTTCATCCGAAAGTTCGCTGCGCTTATCAGAAAGTGCTTTAACTTCAGACTCCAATTTGCCGATTGTTTCCCGTGTGAAATTAAACCTGATTTCAAATTCGTCAAATTCTTTTTGGCGGGACCGTAATTCCTCCAATATGGAATCGCGTTTACTGTTAATATCATCATAAACTTTTTCTTTTTCAGAAAGCTGAGTGATCAATGCCGAAAGAGATGATTCGAGGTTCGATTTGATCTCCTCGCTGAGTGAAATCTTTTCGTCAAGAAATTTTATGGAAGCAATTCTTTTCGATTCTTCGGCTTTAAGCAGGCTGATCTTTTCATTGAAATTCTCATCGTCATAATTGCCAAATTGTCCCAGTGATTCCTTTAATTTCTCCTCATCGGTCTTTAACTGCTCAACGCTGCCTTTTAAAAATTCAAATTCACTCTGCAGTCTGTCATAAGAAGATTGCAGCATGTTGTAGTCGCTGTTAAGTTTATCAATTTCCTCTTTCTTTTTGGAAATTTCATTTTCAGCAATTTCCTGCGAAGCCGCTTCGATGCCTGAAATTGAGGATTCAAGCGATGATTTTTTCTCGAGGAGAGATTCAATGGTTTTGTTAAGATCTTTTATTTGTTTCGATTTGGATTCGGAATCTCCCAAAAATGACTTCAGCTCAGCGTTTAGTGTCTCGATTTCTTTTGTAAGGTCGCTGAACTCTTTTCGTGCATCGTTAAGCTTGCTGTCCAGCTCGATAAGGTTTTGATGTTTCTGAAGGACTTGGTGCAGTGTGTTTTTTAATTCATCGTTTTCTTCAACGAGTTTTTCTATTTCATTTTTCGCCTTCGATGAAAAAAGACTCATTCTTTCACTACTCCTAAATTGGCGGCCGGTTATTTTTCTCAGCAAAGATAATAAACTTTGTGAAATCTATCCTATATTATAAAAAGATTACGGTCCGGCCGCATTCTTATTCCGATTCGGAAGTAATTTCCTCCCGGAGTGTTTTAAGGGATATTATATAAATTGAAACGGAAACTGCAATGGTTAACAGCAGTAATCTTACAATTAGATGATCTGTAAAAAAGAGCGCGGAAATTCCTATTACCGCAGTCATCGTTGTTATTGAGACTATTTTTGTTTTCAGCGGCAATCCCCTTTTTTCGTAATAATCGCGAACAATCTTTCCGACTCTTGGATGATTTATCAACCGGTTGTAAAATTTTTCCGAACTTCTGGAAAAACACCATGCCGCAAGAATAAAAAAGATGGTAGACGGCATTAGCGGAACGAATATTCCTATAACTCCGAGGGCAATGAAGACCCATCCCAGAGCAATTAAAATCAATTTTTTTATAATGAGCTTTTCCTTTCTGATCTGACAAGAATTTTATGAATAATTAATAAATTCACTCTTCGCGGATTTTTTCAAGATAGTCTTTGTAAAGTGAATTCGGAATACTGTTCAGAAGTTTATCAAACTGATCGTTGTTAATAAATCCTTTCTGATATGCGATCTCCTCTATGCAAGCCACTTTCAAACCCTGTCTGTCTTCAATGACTCCAAAAAAGTTTGATGCTTTCAGCAGCGCTTCCGGGGTCCCTGTGTCCAGCCATGCAACACCGCGACCAATTTTCTCAACCGCCAGCTGGCCGGATTCCATATACTTTTTGTTAACATCTGTTATTTCAAGTTCGCCGCGTGCCGAGGGTTTTAAATTTTTCGAAATGCCGACCACCTTATTATCATAAACATAAAGTCCCGGCACGGCAAAGTTGGATTTTGGCGACTTCGGTTTTTCCTCAATACTGATCGCCTTGCCGTCTTTTCCAAATTCCACAATTCCGTAGCGTTCCGGATCGTTAACCTGATAGGCGAAAATCGTCGCACCGGGATTGTCCTGTTCAACAGCGCGGTAGAAAAAATCCAGTTTGCCGTAGAAAATATTATCACCCAGAATCAGGGAAACTGAATCTGTTCCTATAAATTTTTCACCGAGAATGAACGATTGAGCTATTCCGTTTGGCGCCGGCTGAACGGAATATTCAACTTTCAATCCTACATGAGATCCGTCCCCGAATAATTTTTTATAAAGCGGAATGGTCTCTTCATTCGATATTATTAAGATTTCCCGTATTCCCGCCAGCATTAATATAGACAAGGGGTAATAGATCAAAGGTTTATCATAAATAGTAACAAGCTGCTTGCTGTAGATCTTTGTCATCGGATACATTCTGGTGCCAGACCCGCCCGCGAGAATAATTCCTTTCATAGATATTCCGGATTGTATGTGATTCAATTAGTGACTGAAATATAAGCTGTTTTAATTAATAATTCCCTTTCATTATAAAATGTGATTTTATAATCGCCCGTTTTTGTGAATGTATAACTCACAAAAGTGTCGTTCCAGTCCGGTTCCACAAGAAATTTTTTTGCAGCATAAAGCTCATCATAATCCAATCCCGGTTTAGTCCGCCGCCGGATATTAAGGAGAATTCTTCTTGTGGCGAGAGGCTGATTCGCATTCAAATAAAAATTAACCATGCCAACATCTTTTGCCAGTGAAACAGATAATTTGATGTTGATTGGTCTTCCATACTGTACGCTTTCGCAGAAGATCAGTTCGGCGTTCGGATACTTATCTATAACGGGCTGAACAATTTCTTTCTTAATTTTTTCAGAACCGATGGTTGTTGTTAATGTAGAATAGCGGTTTTGTCTTTCATCGGTAAAGTAAATTTCATATTTACCTTCCTTCAGAAATTTGAAAACGTGCGCTATCCAGTTTTCCCCGGCGGGTTTAAATATCTTGCGGAATTGGTTTTCTCTCTCTGGCCCGGTTATTTTATCGATATACAAATGAACTGTTCTCCCGGCGATCTCCTTATTTTCTCCCGAGAATAAAACGCAAACCGATTGATTGAGTATAAGACTCGACGGGTAGATCAGGTCAATCGGTTCGCCCTTATTTGTATAAGCCCGGCAAAGAGATATTCTTTGAGCGGCTATTATGCCGCTAATAAGTAAAAATGTGAAGAAGAAAAATTTTCTCAAAATTATTCTGTGATTATTTCTCCGTCTAATTAATAAATCACAAGAAGAAAATCAAAGAAGAACTCTGAATCCGTAAAAATTGCCTACAGCTTTGAGTGATATGAGAACTTGATAAGACGCGGCATTACAAGTCTACCATAATCTTTAAATGCCATCTGAATCAGTTCAACGTGACTGCATGCATTGAAAGCGATTTCTTCATCCTTTGCGAGGGCTTCATCAACGTACACGTCCATATCATACAGATTTCCGAACGGAGGCATTGCTCCCACATCACATTCAGGGAACTTGTCTTTGAACTCGATTTCGTTTGCTAATCGGATGTTTGCCCCTCCCAGAGCTTCTTTAAGAAGATCAAAATCAATCTTATTAGAGGCCGGCAAAACACACATCGCCATCCTTCCGTCAATTTTGATGAGGACGGTTTTTGCCATTTCCTTTCCTTTGATATGCGCCGATGCGGCAATCTCCTGCGCTGTGTATGCAACGGAGTGCCGGATGGTGACAAATCTGACTTTGTTCTGATCAAGAAACTCTCTTAACATATTGGCAGGCATAAATCCTCCTATTGATAATGAGCAGATCAAAAAGGAACAAAAATTATTGTCGTGTAAATTCCAGGTCAGCAGGCGTTTCTGCTGCAAAAGGTGTTTCTATTGTTTCACGGATAACGAGTTTATTGCCCGTTCTTGAGTAGTCGGTTGCCCGAATGGTCCCATCTTGTAAAACGAATGTAATTTTATTTCCGGAAGTGGAATAAGTCCCGCTTTCATTTGTAGTGACACCCAGATTAACCACTGTTGCAGTGTAGGTGCCGTCTGCTCTGGCAATAATCGTAGAACTGATCTGTGCTTGTTCCGGAGTTAGAACAATGCTGCCGGTACCGCTTGGAATTGAAATTTTTGTGAGTACCCAGGTTCCAACCAGAGAGGATGATTCGGGATCTGTGGGGCCGTCATCGGATTTGCATCCGTGAAGAGAGAACAATATCAACATTCCAAATGAAATAAGAGCTAACTTTTTTATCACGATCATCTCTTCTCCTTTAAATTGTTAATAATTATCTTTTGATAATTATCGGAATATAATGAAGGAATATTAGGATCGCGGACTTAATTTAACTTTCTTTGAATTTTATTCAAACAAAAAATTCATACTAAAATGGAGAAAAGTAAATATAGCTTTTGAATTGAACTCATTTTGCATATTTTAAACTCCAATTTGATGAATCAACCGGGGAACTATTACTAAGGAATTAATGGAGGAAGACCCGAAGCACGGCAGATCCTGCATGTATATAATTTATAAATCCTGATTTAAAATGAAAGTAGGTAATAAATTTGAACATTATGAAGCAGATTAAATTGGAAATGTGTTCTCCCGGTATTAAAGAAAAACCTTCGAACGATTTTAATGACTCTATTTGAATTGTAAAAACTAAATCTTTCCGTCCGAAAGACGGTGCGATTATCACAAAAAAGATTTTGATTAACCAAACCGTACCTGAGAGTGAAACTGAGAAAATGAGTTCTACTGAGAAGGAGCTAAAGGTAAAAAAGAATCCCTGGTCATGGATTCCTACATTGTATTTTGCCGTAGGATTTCCATATGCGGTTGTAATTACAGTATCTGTGATAATGTATAAACGGTTCGGTATTTCGAATTCGGAAATCGCGCTTTATACAAGCTGGCTATATCTCCCATGGGTGATAAAACCCTTTTGGAGCCCGCTTGTGGATATCCTTAAAACTAAGCGATCATGGATAATTGCAATGCAGATGCTGATCGGTGCGGGAATGGCCGGTGTTGCCTTCACTATACCAATGCCGGATTTTTTCCAATTTACACTTGCATTTTTCTGGCTCATAGCATTCAGTTCTGCAACTCATGATATATCTGCTGATGGCTTTTACATGCTCGGATTAACTGAAAGCCAGCAGTCTTTCTTCATTGGAATACGAAGCACATTTTACCGCCTGGCAATGATTTCAGGTCAATGGCTGCTCATTATTCTCGCGGGTTATCTCGAAGGTATGATGGGAATTCATCCTGTTGAATTTAAAGTTCTTGCTTCGCCGGATAAGTTTTTCCAGGAGACAATTAAAGTGGACTCTATAAGAACAAAACCGCTTGAAGGAAGTCTCAGAATTATTGTCAGTCCGTCGGTTGTGGAAATCGGCACCCGTCCAAAAACCAAAGAAGAAGTTGCATCCATAAGAAATTTTG
>PGYS01000142.1 GCA_002839795.1 Ignavibacteriae bacterium HGW-Ignavibacteriae-3
AAACCGCCGTTATATTCTATTGTAATAAAATATTCCCCGCCCATATCTTCAATTTTAGTCACTTTTCCATCAGCCCAGCTCTTTAACGGATTAGCCGTGGCAATATAGATCCAGACATGATTTAGCCCCTCCGGGTGGCCTCCCTGATGAGATCCGAAAGCTCCAATTCCTGCCCCTGCTCCAAATACAATCTGACCGATTTCAGCCGGGAACTGCAGCCTGGTTGAAGAACCCCATGAAGGCACCGGTTGTGTCACTGCACCGTAAACCCAATCAGGGGTTCTTATTGGAACCGGTTCAACCGGACCTTCCTTTTTGCACCCCGTTAAGAAGGAAAGAAGGAATAGTATGCTTAAAAGATTTTTTTTATTCATGGTTTATTATCGAATTCTTTAACCGGTTATTGAATATTTCTTCCCCGCAAACACTAAACCTAATTCCAGCTTATCTAAAAACCTTTTTTTAAGTTATCTTTACATTAATTCTTGATAATGAATAATAGTTCAGAGAATTATTACAATAGCAATCCGGAGATAATCATCATGAAATCGATGTTCAAAACCGCTTTATTGGTTTTAGTGTTCTGTTTTTCTATTACCTCCTATTTAACTGCAAAAGAAATTACTCTAACATCTCCTTCTAAACAGCTGGTGCTAAAAATTAGTGTCACTGATGTGATAAAATATTCACTTAACTTCAACGATTCAATAATTCTGGCGCCGTCTCAAATCTCACTCACCCTCGATGCCAATAAAGTATTAGGGTTAAATGTAAAACTGATGGATGAAAAACGGCGCTCTGTAAATGAGATTCTTAAACCTCTGGTTAGACAAAAGTTTGAGAACATACGGGATAATTTTAACGAACTCACTCTTTCTTTCGAAGGAGATTATTCTCTCATATTCAGGGCATATAATGATGGAATGGCCTACCGGTTCAGAACAATTTTCCCTTCTGAAATAATAATTAAATCCGAACAGGTTGAATTTAATTTCGCTAAAGATTACGAACTCCTTTTTCCCGAAGAGGACGGTTTCATGTCTCACTCCGAAAGAATGTATAAGATGGTAAAGCTCAGTGAAATTAGTTCGACAAGATTCTGCTCCCTTCCCATGCTTGTTAAATTAGACAACAATGTAAAAGCAATTATAACCGAAGCCGATCTTGAAGATTACTGCGGTATGTATCTGACCGGCTCGGAAAATCCGCATAATCTTACCGGCCTATTCCCTTATTATCCTTCAAAAGATTCAGTTATAAAGGGACGCAATATTTATGTAACAGAGAGAGAAGATTTCATGGCCAAAACAAATGGCCGCAGATATTTTCCCTGGCGCGTTGTTGTTATATCTGAAAATGATGCAGATCTTCTTCTGAACACCACCATCTACAAGCTCGCAAAACCGGCCGATCCCAAAATGGATTTTTCCTGGGTGAAACCAGGCAAAGTTGCATGGGACTGGTGGAATTACAATAATGTTTACGGTGTTGATTTCAGAGCGGGAATAAATACGGAGACTTATAAATATTATATCGATTTCGCTTCCAAAAGCGGAATTGAATATGTTATACTCGATGAGGGCTGGTACAAACTCGGGAATCTGCTTGAACAGAACCCCGACATAAACGTTCCGGAACTTATTGATTATGGCAGAAAGAAAAATGTTGGAATTATTTTGTGGGTAGTCTGGAAAACTTTAGACGATCAGCTTAAGCCCGCGCTCGATCTTTTCGTAATATGGGGAGTCAAAGGTATCAAAGTAGATTTTATGCAGCGAGACGACCAGCCGATTGTTCAATATTATTATAGAGTTGCAAATGAGGCCGCCAAGAGAAAACTGCTAGTTGATTTCCACGGATCATATAAACCGACCGGACTATACAGGACATTCCCTAATGTGCTAACAAGCGAAGGAGTAAAAGGACTTGAAAACAGTAAATGGAGCGAAGAAGCGAGTCCGTGGATGGCGGTTACACTCCCCTTCATAAGAATGCTTGCGGGACCTATGGATTATACTCCGGGCGCAATGCAGAACGCGACAAAAAACGCGTTCAAAGCTGTTTATACCAACCCTATGAGTCAGGGTACGCGATGCCATCAGCTTGCAATGTACGTGAATTTTGAAAGTCCGCTTCAGATGCTCGCGGATAATCCTACTCACTACTATAACGAGCCAGAGTGCATGGAATTTCTGTCAAAAGTTCCGGTTGAATGGGATGATACAAAAGTACTCGACGCAAAAGTATCTGAGTATATAATCACAGCCAGAAGACATGGAACAGATTGGTTCATCGGGGCAATGACTAACTGGACCCCGCGCGATATGACGATAGATTTCTCTTTCCTCCCGGAAGGTAATTATAGGCTAGATCTATGGCAGGATGGAATTAATGCCGATAGAAACGGTCGCGATTACAAAAAAATTTCTCGGGCGGTAAAAAGGGACACAAAGTTAAATATTCATCTTGCGCCCGGCGGCGGATGGGTTGGAATCGTAAGCAACTAATATGAAAGTATAATCGGCTTCATTGATTATCGAAGATAAACTCCGGTTTCATAATTCCGTAAAGATTGCTTGTTCACTTAGAATTACTTAATTTTTTAACAAGTTGATATCACTCTGTTGAATATTTTTGCCGAAGGATTTGGAAATATGGAAATAAATTTTTAGCGAGATGATTATGAAACCGGCAGTAGTAATACTTCTGATTTTGTTTTCTCTTCCTGCCCCTCAACCGCAGCCCCATATAGATGTGATTAAAATCGATGGCGCTATCAATCCTGTTGTTACAGATTTTATTCATGACGTTATCAAAAAATCGAATGAAGTAAATGCTGAATGTCTGATAATTCAGTTTAATACTCCCGGCGGATTGCTGAAATCAACACGCCTTATCGTGAGTGATTTATTATCATCCAAAATTCCCGTTGTAGTTTATGTCTATCCGTCAGGCTCGCAGGCGGCTTCGGCCGGGGTATTTATTACACTTGCTGCAAATATTGCCGCTATGAGTCCCGGGACAAATATCGGCGCTGCTCATCCGGTTATGATGTCCGAAGGGGGCGGATCAAACAAGAAAGACAGTCTCGATATTATGATGGAAAAAGTAACAAATGATGCCGCGGCATTCATAAGAAGCATTGCGGAAAAGCGGAACCGGAATATGGAATGGGCTGAAAATGCAGTCAGGCAAAGTCTTTCATTATCCGAAACAGAAGCGCTCAGAAAAAAAATTATTGATCTGGTTGTAACAAATATGGACAGCCTTTTAGTAAAGCTTGACGGGATGGAAACTAAAACAGCCGACGGCTTAAAAACGATTCATACCAAAAATACCGAAATACGTTTTATAGAAATGAATACAATTCAAAAAATTCTTGACATCATCAGCGATCCCAATATTGCTTACATACTCATGATGATAGGCATATACGGAATAATATTTGAATTGAGCAATCCCGGTTCAATACTTCCCGGAATTGTCGGTGTAATCTCATTGGTGCTTGCGTTTTATTCACTCCATACACTTCCGATAAATTTTGCAGGGCTCGGACTGATTATTTTTGCCGTGATCTTGTTTATAGCTGAAATAAAAATAATCAGCCACGGCCTGCTTACCGCGGGAGGTGTAATTTCATTTTTGATCGGCTCTCTGATGCTTATCAATACAGATATTGCTTTCGAGTTTGTTCAGATTTCGTTGGGTATTATAATAACATTTACAATTTTGACGACGCTCTTTTTTGTGTTCGCGCTTGGAAAAGGAATTGCGGCTCAGAGAAGACAGCCGACAACCGGGAGTGAGGGTTTGATAGGCGAAACCGGAATTGCCCTATCCTTAATTAATCCTAACACACCCGGCAGCATTAATGTCCATGGAGAAATATGGAGCGCCGAATGCACGGACTGCGAAATTGAAAAGTATAATAAAGTAATTGTCACCGGCATTAAAGATCTAAGACTGACCGTTAAAAAGTCCGATTAATATTGCCGGAATCCTGTATAAACTTATTGAGAAGAAAGAATTTTGTAAACACAGAGGAGATTTCATCATGGGACAGGAATTTATAGGCGTACTAACCATCATTATATTGTCCGTAATTTTTATCCTCTCCAGTGCCATAAGAATTCTGCGTGAATATGAACGCGGCGTGATATTCAGATTGGGAAGACTGATTCCGACAAAAGGTCCCGGGCTCATATTCCTGATTCCCATTGTTGACCGGATGGTGAGGGTCAGTCTCAGAGTTGTGGCATTGGAAGTTCCGCCACAGGATGTAATCACGCGCGATAATGTTTCAATAAAGGTAAGCGCGGTTATATATTTCCGTGTAATAGAAGCATCCAGGGCAATTGTTGAAGTGGAAAATTATCTTTTTGCCACATCCCAGCTTGCTCAAACAACATTGCGCAGTATGCTGGGAAAATCGGAACTCGATGAACTGCTTTCCGAACGGGAGAAGATAAACAGGCTGCTCCAGGAAACAATTGACACACATACGGCGCCCTGGGGAATAAAAGTTTCTCTTGTCGAAGTTAAGAATGTCGATTTGCCAGCTGAGATGCAGCGTGCGATAGCGCGTCAGGCTGAAGCCGAAAGAGAGCGCAGGGCAAAAGTTATACATGCCGAAGGGGAGTTCCAGGCATCACAGAGACTGGCGGACGCATCAAAAATTATAAGCAGCTCTCCTTACGCTTTACAACTAAGGTTTTTGCAGACGCTTACGGAAGTTGCGGCAGAAAAAAATTCAACCACCATATTCCCTATTCCGATTGATCTGTTCAAACCGTTTTTTGACCTGATGGAGAAAGTGAAAGGGGAAAAATAATTTCACTCTTTACATGTGCAGGGATCTCTTTCGGATCCCTGCACTATAAATTTATTTTATCTTGGCCACAGCCAGCCAAATACGCCGGCAGTGAATAATGCGTAGAGAAGTCCGTCTATCGTGGACTTAATTGTTGTACTCCACGCCTTTCCGTACCATATTGATTGCTGCCACAGGGCAAATGTATATCCCATAAAGGCGGATGCACCTACAAACCTGAAGACCTGCAGATAATGAGCCCCAACAGGGAGTGCGCGGCCCGCAATGTATGCGGCAAAGAGTCCCACAACAACAGAATAGAGAAACCACAGGCCTAATGTGGCGCCCATATTCCACATAGCATTCGGTCTTACAGTCAGAATGACAACCGGACCTTTTTTAACTTTTTCAGCATATTCAGCCGACTTCATATCATCCATGCTTGCCGCCTGCGGTGCCATATAATCCCCGGTTGGAATGCCGAATGGACGAAGTGCGTCTAAAACTTTGCCTTCATCAGGAATTTTTTTATAGTCATTTTTATGCCAGGATGTTGCCATATGTATGATGGAACTTACTATAAAAACTACTACTGCCGAGAGGAGGATAGGAAGCCAGAGCGCCGTTAATTCTGTCATTGTGTTTCTCCTTTTGTTGATTTTTTCGAACAGAATGTTTTTCTATTCGCGTTTTTATTGAATATTTGATTTTGTGACTTTCGGTAATATCGTTCGGTTCGTACACAACATAGCAAAATGAATTTTCCCCCTCAAGAAAATTCTTTCATGTTCTCGGCTTCAATCCTTATTTTATACATGAATTTTCAAATCAAAGGTAAATTATGCCGGGCAAAAAGACTTTATTTCTAATATCGCTTTTCATGCTTCAATTCTCCATGATATTCTCCCAGACCAACACAATAATATTAAAAGATGGTCTGGCAATTAAAACGTTCAACTATTTCGCAAAAAATATGTTCACTCCGGATCCTATCGAGGCAATGATTATAAAAGGAATTTGGTCTGCTCCAAAAACCGGCGATTCTATTCTGATTGCTAACTCATTTTCAAAGTGGAAAAAAATTTCGGCAGATGAAAAAGGATGGTTCCAGGGCACAGAAACAAATGGCGGGTATATTCATTTTATCTATGAATCACAAATTGATGAAGTGGTGTTGCTTGCCGGATTTGGACACAATTTAGTCTATGCAAACGGCGAACTGCACACCGGCAACCGGTACGGGACTAAAGATGAATATGAAAGCTGGGAGCCGCGCTTTGACTATTCACAAATTCCTGTAGAAATAAAAAAAGGGAAGAATGAATTTCTATTCCATTGCAGCGTTGGTAAATTAAAAGTAAAGCTCATCAAATCGGGTAAAGGAATATTTCTCAACGCAAACGATGTAACCCTTCCGGATCTTATCGCTGGCCAAAAAACAGAAAGTTACGGCAGCGTCGTTGTAATCAACGCGACCGATAAATTATTAAAAGATGCGGTGATAATTACCGGGGAAGAGTCTAAAATAGTCAACACCGGGAATCTAACCGAAAGCAGGATTCCGGTTGGAATAATTCAGCCAATGAGCGTGAGAAAAATTTCTTTCTTGATCAAAGGTAGTCCGCCTTCTAAGAGCGGATTAACCGAATTGACGGTTAAGATTATCGATTCTAAATCGAATAATGTATTGGCCGATTCAAAAATAAATTTGAGAATTGTTTCGCCGTCTGATAATCATAAGCGCACATTCATAAGCAATATCGACGGCAGCGTTCAATATTATTCCGTAAATCCGGCAAGAGAAGATGACGGAAAACCAAAAGCATTATTCCTCTCGGTTCATGGCGCTTCAGTAGAGGCATTGAATCAATCCGGCTCGTATTTTCCTAAAACATGGGGCCATGTTGTATCGCCCACTAACCGGAGACCGTACGGATTCAATTGGGAAGATTGGGGCCGTTTGGATGCGATGGAGGTTTACAACATTTCTCTGAAAACCTTAAAGATTGATCCGGGAAAAATATATTTAACAGGACATTCTATGGGAGGCCATGGAACCTGGCATCTCGGCGCAACTTTCCCGGATAAATTTGCCGCCATTGGTCCGAGTGCAGGCTGGATAAGTTTCTGGTCATACCGTGTAAGAGAAAGGAATGAGAATCCGGGTGAAATTGAAAAGATGATTATGCGTGCAACTAATTCGAGCGATACTTACGGGCTTTCCGAAAATTATAAACAGCAGGGAGTTTATATCATTCACGGAGCAGATGACGATAACGTTCCCGCAACCGAAAGCAGAAACATGGTCGAAAATCTGAAAAAGTTTCATAAAGATTTTATATATCACGAACAGCCGGGCGCCGGGCATTGGTGGGATGTCTCCGATGAAAAGGGGTCGGACTGCGTTGATTGGCCTCCGTTATTCGATTTCTTCTCGCGTCATTCACTGCCGCAAAATGAGATGGTACGCGAAATTGATTTCATTACAGCTAATCCCGGAATATCCGCACGCAATCATTGGGTTGTGATTCATTCGCAGCGGGAACAGCTTAAAATGAGCCGAATTACCGTACGGTTCGATCCGGGAATGAACCGCTTTATCGGAAAATCTGAGAATATAGCACAGCTGAAATTTGACGCCGCAATCATTGACAAAACAAAACCGATTATAATTGAACTGGATAATCAGAAACTGAATGCGGCGGCAAAACAAATTTTTCTTGATGGAATTTGGCTTGGCAAAAATAACGGCAAGTGGAATATCCTGGATA
>PGYS01000016.1 GCA_002839795.1 Ignavibacteriae bacterium HGW-Ignavibacteriae-3
AAAGACATACGTTGAGCCGGGTGAATATACATTGGTACTTGAGGCGGAGCATATATTTTATAAAGTGAATGTTGAAAAGCCGGAGAGCAGATAATTACAAAAATAGAACGCGGATTATCATGATCGTTTATGATCTTCAATCATAACAAATCATATTCATCATAAAAATCCGTGTTCTATGATTTTCTGTTTTATTGCTCTATCTCCAGCTCAACCAGTTTGGATGAGACGCCCGGCAGTACAGAAAGCTTGCGCGCGATTTCCTGATTCTGCTCATCCGTCCCGACAATTTCTAATATCAGCAATCCTGTATCTGAACAATTTTCCAGCACGCCGTCATGAATGCCGAGACGCGTTTTAATTAAACACCCCCATCCCGTCAGAATCTGCTGAACCCTAACCGCTTCCTCTTTTCTCTTTCCGATCAATATTAATAGTATGGATTTCTTCATAAAACACCTTAAATGTTGAGATTTCTACATTGAAATTAGATAAATGGATCTTTGTTAACAATGCCGCATAAAGGAAAATAATTATTGATAAACGATAATTATATCTTGACAAACAGAATTTTGCGATTTATATTGCTCTCAGCAAAAAGGAGTAGGGTTTATGAAAGCATTAAAAGAAAACTTTTTAATTAAACAAGAAAACGATTTAACTGTGTGAGGGGAAAATGAAAAAGTCACTAATATATAAACTACCCTTCTTATTTGTCTGCGGGTATTTAGGTCTTTACTTTATCGTAGACATTTTAGCTATCATGTTCAATTCACATGTGGGAGAGACGCTTGCTCTTATCGCAAGCAATTTTAGACATACAGCTTTTACTGAAGAAGCTGTTGGAATTCCCGGGAAATGGCATTATCAAGCATTCTTGAATTATTTTAGCACGGCAACGCTACTCTTTTCATTTATATATTCATTTTATAACCTGTGGCAATTAACAAGAAATTTATCACGAAGTAAATTGATTATTTCCGAAAATGGATATCTATTAACTCGCTTAGCCTTAGTATTAATTATGTACATGACTCATCTTAAAATTCTTAGAATCGGATGTTTATTGACTGATTCTTCATTTAAAATCGAAATACTAATTGGCGGTATTCTAGGATTAATTTTTAATTTACAAATCATAATTGGAACCCTAATTTTTACTATAGGGAAAGTGATGATATATGCATCAGAAATTAAACAAGAAAACGATTTAACCGTGTGAGGACATTATGATACGTGTGAATTTAGATGTGATGATGGCGAAAAGGAAAATGTCTCTCACGGAACTTGCCGAGAAGGTAGGCATAACAATGGCAAATCTTTCCGTGCTCAAAACTGAAAAGGCGCGGGCAATACGTTTTTCAACCCTAGAATCGATCTGCAAAGTTCTTGACTGCCAGCCGGGAGATATCCTGGAATTCATTCCGGATAAAAATCCTGAATAAATTAAATGTAGAGACAACCGGACCGGTCGTCTCAAAATGATTGACGGTAGAGACGTTGCGCGCAACGTCTCTACGAATTAAACATGTAACTTTTTAGCCTGCTCAAGTATCTAAACAGTATCAATCATAAAGGGATAGTAATATGAAAAAATTTACGATGATGGTTTTGTTCGTTCTGTCAGTTTTCTCCCATTCCGTTCTTATAGCCCAAACCAAAGCAGAAAAAATCGATCAGCTCATTTCAAAATATAAAGAATACCACTACTTCAACGGCAGCGCTCTCGTGGTTGATGATAATAAGCCGGTACTCAAAAAAGGTTACGGAATGGCAAATATGGAATGGAACATTCCCAATACCCCGGATACTAAATTCCGCTTGGGCTCCATCACCAAACAATTCACCTCCATGCTTATAATGCAGCTGGTGGAAAAGGGAAAAATCAAACTTGACGGGAAGCTAACCGATTACCTTCCTTACTATAGAGAAGATACCGGCGGTAAAGTTACTGTTCATATGCTTCTCAACCACACATCGGGGATTCCTAGTTATACAGATCAATCCGCGTTTATGAAAGACGTCAGCAGGAAAAATTATAAGCCGGATGATTTTATTAAGGAATTCTGCAGCGGAGATCTTCAATTCGAGCCCGGAACAAAATGGGTTTATAACAACTCAGGATATTTTATTCTCGGCGCCATAATAGAACATGCCACTGGGATGACTTATGAGGAAGCATTAACAAAAAATATTCTTGAACCTCTCGGGTTGAAAAAAACCGGTTATGACAATTCCGATCCTATAATAGAAAAACGTGCCGCGGGTTATGAAAAAACCGCAACCGGATTTCGCAACAGCTCCTTTCTTGATATGTCCCTCCCTTACGCTGCGGGTTCAATGTATTCGACAGTGGAGGATCTGTATAAATGGGATAAAGCTCTTCATTCAGATAAATTAGTAACAAAAAAATCTCTGGAAAAAATATTCGACAGATCTTTTCTTATAGGAGGAACAGCTTATTACGGTTACGGCTGGACTATAGATCAAAAAGTAGAGGGAAGAGACACTCTGAAAGTTATAACTCACGGAGGAGGAATCAACGGGTTTAACACCATCAACTATATGATTCCAGCAAAAGGGCAATATGTTATACTGCTCTCAAATCTGGGACATGTGCCGCTAAGTGAAATGACGAATAAAATTATAGATATCCTTAACGGCAAGGAAGTAAAGATGCCCGCAAAATCTTTGGCCTATCACCTTGCCGATATAATAAAAGACGATGGAATTGAAACCGCGGTCCAGCGCTTCAGTCAATTGAAGGACAACAAAGAACTGTTCATACTAAAAGAAAATGAGATGAACCAGCTGGGTTATTCGTATCTGGGTTTAAATCAGATTGATGAAGCCTTGGCGGTTTTCAAATTAAATGTCGAGGCCTTTCCAAAATCGGGTAATGTATATGACAGTTACGGTGAAGCGCTTCTGAAAAAGGGAAATAAGGAAGAAGCAATATTTAATTACAAAAAAGCGGTTGAGCTGGATCCTCGGAATACCGGCGCAGTGAAGATATTAAAAGGTCTCGGCGTGAATGTGGAAGAGCCCAAAGAGGTAAAATTGACGGCGGAGGCACTTAAACAGTTCGTTGGAAAATATCAGCTCGCGCCCGGTTTTGTTTTAGAAATAACAGTCAATGGCGAACAGATCTACGCTCAGGCGACAGGACAGCCTGTTTTTGAAATTTTCCCTTCTAATGAAAATGAATTTTATCTTAAGGTCGTTAACGCGCAGATCAAATTCGTTAAAGAAAAAGGAATTGTTACACAATTGGTTCTGTTTCAAAATGGCCGTGAGATGCCGGCAAAGAAAATAGAATAAATAAGTTTCTTAAACAGCATTTTTGGCAGTCGCACTTCGACTGACCCACCGAAAGCGGGTCGCTCAGTGTGACTGCTTTGTTTTAAGCTATAATACTCATCTTATTAACAGGGACACAATCCCGACCCCTAAGTTCAAACCACTCTTAAAAGATTGACTTTCTTAAGAAAAATTAATTTGCATAATTATGCATAAACATGTATAATTATGCCCCTAATTTATGAAAGTGTTGTAAATGATAAATGTCGGTATAGTCGGCGCAGCGGGATATTCGGGAGCGGAATTAATAAAACTACTGCTCAACCATCCGGAGGCCGAGATATTAAAGCTTTTCGGCCACTCTTCCGCAGGAAACAGGATCGAAGATGTTTACATATCTCTCCGGGGAATGATCTCTTTGGAAATAGAAGCGTTTGATGAAACCGCGCTGAGCGGAATAGATTTACTGTTTGTAGCCCTGCCTTCCGGCAGTTCTATGAAGGTTATTGAAAAAGCTTGTGCGGCGGGTGTAAAAGTGATCGATCTCGGCGGTGACTTCAGACTGAATGATAAAGTTGTCTTTTCAAAATATTATAAACATGAACATACAGCACCGGAATTATTAAACGAAGCGGTGTATGGACTCAGCGAGTGGAATGAAAATAAAATTGCATCTGCGCAATTGATAGCCAACCCAGGCTGTTATCCGACGAGCATTCTGCTGGCATTGATTCCTCTTTTAAAGAATAATCTCTTAAAAGATGAATTGATAAGCATTGTTTCATACAGCGGGACTTCGGGAGCCGGCAAATCTTCTAGCTCAAATATGATGTTCAGTGAAGTAAATGAAAGCGTGAGGGCGTATAAAGTCGGTGAACATCAGCATATACCGGAGATTAAACAATATTTAAAACTATTCACTGGTGTTGAACATAAGTTCTCTTTTGTGCCCCATCTTCTTCCGGTAACAAGAGGAATTTATTCTACTATTCATGTAAACTTGAAGGGTGGAGTGACCGAGGAATCAATCTCGGAAACATTTAAATCCTATTACGAAGATGCACCATTTATGAGAATGACATATCCGTCCATTCCAGAAATGAAAGATGTTCTTCATACAAATTTTTGCGACATCGGTTTTAAATTATACGAAAATAATTCACTTGTTCTCTTTTCGACTATAGATAACCTTGTAAAGGGAGCAGCCGGACAGGCAATTCAAAACATGAACATTATGTTCGGTTTAGCGCAAACAGAAGGATTACTAAATTGTTCAAAGAAAAAGAAATTACAGACAATATAACATCATCTGTAAAAGTACCTCTCGGATTCAAAGCCGGAGGAATTCACTGTGGTATTAAAAAATTCAAAAAGGATCTGGCTTTAATAGTTTCAGAACTGCCGGCAAAAGCAGCGGCGGTTTTTACTTTAAATAAAGTTCAGGCGGCTCCGGTACTGGTAAGCAAAATGGTTCTGGGCAAAAGCCGGAGCCACAGAGCGATTATTATAAATAGCGGAAATGCCAATGCGTGTACCGGTACAAGAGGGCATATCGACGCCGTAAGAATGATCAATGAAACCGCTGATGAACTTGGTGTAAGTGCGGACGAAGTTTTTGTTGCTTCAACGGGAGTGATAGGAGAAACTCTTCCAATTGATAAAATTATATCAGGTATTCGTTCAATTAACAATTCTTTAAGCGGGGTGGATTTCACAAGCGCCGTTGAGGCAATAATGACAACTGACACATTTGCAAAATCCTGTTCGTCAACATTTATAATAGACGGTGAAGAAGTTACAATTTTCGGAATGGCAAAGGGATCCGGAATGATCCATCCCAATATGGCAACAATGCTTGGATTTGTAATGACCGATGCGGGAATTAATAAGAGTGTTTTTCAAACTCTTTTAAAAGATACAACAGACAGGACATTTAACAGAATAATAGTTGACGGCGATACAAGTACAAATGATCTGGTTATCGGCCTTGCAAACGGAGCTTCCGGTGCGTCAATTATTCCGCAATCCGAATCGTATCAGTTGTTTGAAGAAAAATTATTTGGAGTCCTGAAAAAGCTTGCGTTGGATATAGTAAGAGACGGCGAGGGCGCAACAAAACTAATTGAGATCAAAGTGGAAGGCTCAAAATCAGATGATGACGCGGTTAAGGCGGCGCGGACGGTTGCCCTTTCCCCTCTTGTAAAGACAGCTATTCACGGTGAGGATGCAAACTGGGGAAGAATAATCGCGGCGGTGGGTTATTCGGGAATAGAATTTGATCCGGCAAAATTTGAAATCATCATAAATGGTTTCCCAATTCTGAATCAAAATTATCTTGTAACTCTGTCTAATGAAGAAGCAAATAAATCATTGAAATCGGAGAATATTGAGCTGGTTATAAATTTAAATGGCGGAGAGGGAACGGCTACGTGCTGGACGTGTGATTTTTCCGAGGAATATGTAAAGATTAACGGAAGCTACAGAACGTGACAAAGCCCGTTATCAGAAAAGAAGATGTGCTCATTGAAGCGCTTCCGTACATTCAGCAGTTTGAGGAAAAAACCTTCGTAATAAAATACGGCGGCGCGGTAATGGAAGATGAACAGCTGAAATTTTCGGTCGCCCAGGATGTAACGCTTCTCAGGAAGATCGGAATTAACGTAGTAGTTGTTCACGGCGGAGGGAAGGAAATTACCTCCCTCTCATCAAGATTGAATATTGAAACAAAATTCGTTGACGGACAGCGTTACACGGACGAGGCAACGAGAGATGTAGTTCAAATGGTTCTTGCCGGGTCGATTAATAAAGATATTGTACGGCGCATAAATATGCACGGTGGACGCGCGGTAGGATTCAGCGGAATTGATGCCGGTTTTGTTAAGGTTAAAAAATATAATAAAACTGATCTGGGTCTGGTGGGAGACATTGTGGATGTAAATCCACTGCTTATTAAAAATCTGCTCAGGGAGAAATATCTTCCCGTGATTGCCCCAATAGGAATTGACGAAATTGGAACAGTATATAATGTGAATGCGGATATCGCAGCCGGCGCGATTGCGGGCGCTCTGGATGCGTCTAAACTTGTCTACCTAACGGATACTGAAGGAGTTAAATCAAAGGACGGGTTAATTCGCCATTTAACAAAAGAGGATACGGAAAAACATATCATCGAAGGTACCATCAGCGGCGGAATGATTCCTAAAGTGGAATCGGCATTAACGGCGCTGGAGTCGGGCGTTCAGAAAGTTCATATAATTGACGGAAGAGTTGAACATGCGCTTCTTCTTGAAATATTTACAAAAGAGGGAATCGGAACGGAAATAGTTTCCGAATAAATTTTAATCAACAGTCTCTTGACATAAGAGAGAGGAAACAATGAAAAAGAAAGTGGAAGATATTCACAAGAGGCATTCAGTTCTAAAGGAAATTATCTCAACTGATGAAATCTTTAATCAGACTCAGCTGGTAAAATCCCTGAAGCAGAAAGGAATAAAATCTACCCAGGCAACGCTTTCACGCGATCTCAGCGAACTTGGCGTTGTGCGCGTTCCGACTGCTAACGGATTGGTTTATAAATTGAGCGCAACCGGAGACGAGATTACATTGAAATACCGTGTTGCTGAAGAAATTATTTCAATTCATAAGAATGAGACTTTGATTGTAATAAAAACCTATCCGGGCAGAGCTCAGGGCGTTGCCGTTTTTCTCGACAGACAAAGTGATATCGGGATTCTCGGAACAATAGGCGGAGATGATACAATTATTGTTATTCCGCAATCTATAAAAAAAATCAAAAAAATAATCGAACAGATAAAAATAACGTTAGGAATAAATTGATGAAAAAAAATAAAATTGTAGTCGCCTACTCCGGCGGGCTCGATACTTCGGTAATGGTTAAATGGCTGAAGGATAATTACGACGCGGAGATAATAACATTTACCGGAAATCTCGGCCAGACGAAAGAACTGGTGGGACTGGAAGAAAAGGCAATCAACTCGGGCGCTTCAAAAGTATATATAGAAGATCTTACTAAAGAATTTCTGGAGGAATATGCTTTCCCGGCGTTAAGGGCGGGCGCAATGTACGAAGAAGCATATCCGATGGCCTGTTCGCTGGGAAGACCTCTATTGGCAAAAACGCTTGTGGAAATTGCAAGAAAAGAAGGCGCTAATATGGTGGCTCACGGCTGCACCGGAAAAGGAAATGATCAGGTCCGCTTCGAAGTCTCTGTTGGAGCTCTGGCTCCCGATCTGAAAAACCTTGCGCCTCTAAGGACGTGGGAATTTAAAAGCCGCGAGGAGGAGATTGAATATTGCAGGAAACATAATATTCCCGTCACCGCCTCGAAAGAAAATCCTTATTCAATTGATGATAACATATGGGGAACGGCAATTGAGTGCGGAGTGCTGGAAGATCCTATGGTCGAACCGCCGGCGGATGCGTATCTGCATACAGTAGCCCCCGAAAACGCGCCGGATAAATTCGAAGAAGTCTCAATCTTATTTGAGAAAGGAAATCCGGTTGCCGTAAACGGGAAATATTTTGACAGTGTTTCATTGGTTATGCTGGTCAATGAAATCGGAGGACGTCATGGAATCGGAAGAATTGATCTTATTGAAAACAGGCTGGTTGGAATCAAATCGCGCGAGGTTTATGAAACTCCCGGCGCAAGCATTTTACATTTCGCGCATAAAGAGCTGGAAAGACTGACCCTTGAAAAATCCGTTGCCCATTATAAAAATTTAGTCGCTCAGGAATATTCAAATCTTATTTATAACGGATTATGGTTCTCCCCGCTGAGGGAAGCGCTTCAGGCCTTCATTGATAAAACTCAGGAGCGGGTAACGGGAATTGTGAAACTGAAACTTTATAAAGGCACAATACGAATTACAGGAAGATCATCCGCCTATTCCCTTTATGATCCGGCACTTGCAACTTACACGGCAGAAGACCAATTTGACCATGCGGCTTCCGAGGGATTTATAAAAATCTACGGATTGGGTCTTAAGACTTACAGCCGTGTAGAAGAGAGAGTTGCGGCCGAAAATAAAAAATTGAGACTAGCCAATGGCACTTTGGGATAGCAGATTTAAAAAATCGCTTGCGGACGTTGCGCTTAAATTTTCATCGTCGATTGATATCGACGGAAGATTTTACAATGAAGATATTGACGGAAGCAAAGCGCATGTGCAGATGCTGATGAAGCAAAGAATAATTTCTGCAGGTGACGGCAAAGCTATCTTAAAAGCACTTGAAGAGATCAGAAAAGACATTACTTCAGGAAAGATTAAATTTTCCTGGAGAGATGAAGATATTCATTCACTGGTAGAGGGCCAACTTGTTAGAAAGCTCGGCGAGCGCGGCCCGGCTGGTTTCGCAGCCGAAGCTGGCAAGCGGCTGCACACTGCACGATCGCGGAACGACCAGGTGGCGCTCGACGAGCGATTGTACATGAGAAAGGAACTTGTTCAGCTGGTGAAACTCACGCGCACGCTCCAGAAAACACTGCTGAAAAAAGCCGTTCAGTACAAGGACACGGTAATCCCGGGATACACACATCTTCAGCGCGCCCAGCCGTTAATGTTTGCGCATCATCTCATCGCGTATATCTCAATGCTTAATCGCGACGTTGAAAGACTTGCCGACTGCACCAAACGCGCAAACATTTCGCCCCTCGGGGCGGCCGCGCTCGCCGGCACCACACTCAACATTGACCGGTACTATTCCGCCAAACTTCTTAAAATGAACGGCATAATCGAAAACTCTCTTGATGCCGTAAGCGACCGGGACGTAATGATCGAACTTATAAGCGCATGTTCAATAATTATGATGCATCTCAGCCGTCTCAGCGAGGAACTGGTATTGTGGAATTCACAGGAATTCTCATTTGCGCAATTTGACGATTCATTTTCTACCGGAAGCAGTCTTATGCCCCAGAAAAAAAATCCGGATATCGCAGAATTGATAAGAGGAAAAGTCGGACGTGTTTACGGATCCCTCTTCGGACTTCTTACAATTATGAAGGCCCTGCCGCTCGCTTACAACAGAGATATGCAGGAAGATAAAGTTCATTTTCTGGATGCGCTTGATACGACAAAAGATTGTCTGCATCTGGCCTCAGAACTTCTGAAAAACACAAAATTCAAAAAAGACAGATTTGAAAAAGAACTCGACGGAGATCTTCTCCTCTCAACGGATCTGGTCGATTATCTCGTCCGCAGAAACGTCCCATTCAGAAAAGCTCACAATATAGTCGGAAATGTTGTTGCTCTTTGTGTTGAGAAAAACAAAAAATTAAATGGGTTAACTCTCAAGGAGTACAAAAAATTCTCCCCCGAATTCGAAAAGGATGTTTTCAATCTGCTAACGGCAAGAGCCAGCGTAAAAAATAAAAAATCTCAGGGAAGCACTTCATATGTTGAAGTGCAAAAACAGATTAATTTCTGGAAAAAGAAATTATCCTGACAAGTTCAGCATTCCTCCTGCATCAATTTTTATTATCCTTCCAACTATAATTAATTAGTTTCGTCTAACGATTGCGGAATATTAAAGAGCGGTGGACTAATAAAGATGATTTTAAAGTCCTCGCCTAGAAACTTGTGCATGAATACAATCGTTTTTTGGGCAATTGATTCTGTAAGAAGCGCCGACTATAAAATTTTAAAGATAAAGTGATAATTATTAACGGGCGGCATCATACATCCCGTTTTCATTCATTTCGTCCGGACCCGGACTCAGCGGATATAAATGGGAATGAAAAGTCGGTACCGGATGGACCTTGACGGTGGAATTAATTCTGAGTCGATTTTTTCTTTAATTCCCATGCTCTTATTCTTGCTCTTGCTCCTAAACTTATTTTATATTTAGAAAAACAATAATTAATAAAAACGAGGGATTTAATGCACGCACTCGAAGGTAAAAATCTTACCAAGACTTTTGACAAAATTGTCGCGGTGGATAATGCATCATTCGAAGTGCCGGAGGGTTCAATATTCGGACTCATAGGGCGGAACGGCGCCGGCAAAACGACTACTATAAGAATGATGATGAATATCTATCTCCCCGATTCAGGCGAGGTCATTTTACGCGGAACGAAAGTGGGGCAGGATTTTAAAAATCAGGTCGGCTACCTGCCTGAAGAACGCGGTCTTTATAAAAAAATGAAAGTAAACGACATCATTTATTATTTTGCGGAATTAAAAGGCAAAACCGGAAGAGATGTACATAAAAAAGCCGATGAATATCTAAAACGGTTTGATCTTTACGACAGGCGCTTATCCAAGATAGAAGATCTCTCAAAAGGCAATCAGCAGAAGGTTCAGTTCATCGCCACAATTTTACACGATCCCGAATTTATAATTCTGGACGAGCCCTTCTCTGGACTTGATCCGATCAATACTAATCTGCTGAGAGAAATTATCATGGAGATGAAGCAGAGAGGCAAGGTCATTATTTTCTCAACACACCTCATGGATTTTGCGGAGAAGATGTGCGATCATATTGTAATGATAGACCATGGAAAAATTATTATGAAAGGCGCGCTTGCCCAGGTTAAATCCAAATACGCGCAAAGAAATATCAGTCTCACTTATGACGGCGACATCTCATTCCTTCAGTCAGATCCTATGATCGAAAAAATTTCGAATTACGGCAACACAACCGGAATACGTCTGAAGGATGCAAACAGTTCTCAGCAGCTTTTAAGAATGCTGCTTGACCGTAATGTAACAATTAAGAAATTTGACGCTAACGATATTTCCCTGCAGGAAATATTTATTGAACTTGCCGGCCTTGAAGATGAAGGGAAAAACGGCAGGAAGGAGGTGCGCAATGTTTAATTACCGTGTACTCGCGCTGATTAAAAGGGAATTGAAAGAAAAAATCCTCTCAAAGACTTTTATCATAATGACAATTCTAATGCCTCTGATAATGTTCGGCGGTATTGGCATTCAGATGCTGCTCAGGGGCGATGAAGGCAAATCCAATGTTGCGGTAGTTTCCGAATCCCGGGTGCTTACTGAATCTATTCAAAAGGAACTTCTTTCGGCCGATTTTATGAAGGCGGGCAATTATACATTCAGCTTCTATACTCAAAACAAAGAGGAACTTAAAAGCTTTCTTGATAAGAGCAAACCGAATCTTCTTGAAGGAACATTAACGGGAGTAATCTTTATTCCGGCATCCGCTATGGAAGATAAGAAGATTGACTTTTATTCAAAGACGCCTACAAATTTAAACCTTACCCGCAGACTTGACGGGTACATAAACAAGGTTCTTGTAAATAACTATTTCAGCAATAAATCTCTTTCGGCCGATGAGCTGGAATTCGCGAGAAAGGGAATTGACTTCAGCGGGTTTAAAATTACCAAGGAAGAAAAAATTGAGCAAGAGGGATTCGGAAATCTTATCCTCTCTATTATTTTTTCATTCCTCCTGTATTTAAGTCTTCTGTTAAGCGGACAATTGCTTTTGCAGTCAGTTATTGAGGAGAAGAGCAACAGGATCGTCGAGGTGATTTTGTCTTCGGTAAGTCCTAAAGAGTTGATGGTAGGAAAAATTCTCGGCTCGGCCGTAACGGCATTGCTGCAGATGATTATCTGGCTCTCACCCATTATTCTTGTCATATCAACAACGCTGTTTATGCTTCCGGCCGAATTAACTTTCAGTATTACTCTGGGTCATATAGCTTTTCTGTTAACAAATTTTACACTGGGATTAATTGTCTTTCTGAGTTTGTTTGGAATGGTCGGTTCGATCTTCGATAACCCACAGGATGCTCAATCCGGAATGTGGCCGATAATGATTCTTATCATGGTTCCGTTTTTCATAGCTATCTCTATGATGGAAAATCCTAACAGTCCGATCGCTAATATCGCATCGCTCCTTCCTTTTTCATCTATTCTGATAATGCCTGTTAAGATGACTGTGGTTGAAGTTCCGCTCTGGCAGCTGATTCTCTGTCTTGCGATAAATACTGCGACTATTTTTGTTGTCTTTCCAATTGCCGGCAAAATTTATCGTGTTGGAATATTGATTACAGGCAAGAAACCAAAATGGTCGGAAGTAATTAAATGGCTCAAATATAAATACTAATAATTAAATGTAGAGACGACCCGATTGGTCGTCTCGCTTTTAATAATTAAATGAATGTATTTTTTTATGAATGAAAATGAACTATACCCCTCCCTTGTAGAAAAACTTCACAAGGATTTTTCTCTGGAAAAAGATTCTCTCCCGGCGGTAAGCGATCTTTCCCTCATCAGAGAACATCTCATCAATAAAGTAACGGAATTGATTTCAAGGGATTATGACCGTTTTTTGAATAATCTTTACCGCATCGATGTAAACGAAAAAAAAGTCAGCGAGATTCTTCACGCTAAGGACAGAACAACCATTCCTGAAAGACTCGCCGATCTGATAATAGAACGCCAGATGCAGCGTGTTAAAACACAAATACTATACCGCCAGGGCAAGTTTTAGTTTCTAATTAATTAAATCCCTCTTTTAAGCCGCGACAATTCTCACTATTTTTGAGTCGTATTTTTAGCACCTATGAAAATTATTGAATGTGTCATTGCGATCCGGCTCGGGCGGGAGAAACAGTCACGCTGCCAGAAGTTTTTATTTTAAAAAGGCGATATGAAATGGCAAAAAAATTTTTCAAAAAATATCCTATAATTGATTATTTCGCTATAATTATAGGCGCGGCTCTTATGGCGATCGGCATCGGCGTGTTTCTGGTTGATGCTAAAGTAGTACCCGGCGGCGTGAGCGGTCTCGCTATGGCGATCCATTACCTCACCGGACTTTCAGTAGGTATGCTCATCTGGATATTCAATATTCCTCTTTTTTTATGGGGATTGAAAGAACTGGGCAAACAATTCGGTATGCGCACGTTTGTTGGTTTTACTTTCAACTCATTCTTTATAGATCTTTTTCGCGGAGATATTCCCGGATTAAATTATATCCGTCTTCAGGATTCAGCTACAATACAGGATCTTTATAAAAATGATTTTCTTTTCTTGATCTTGATAGGGTCTGTATTAATCGGCGTGGGACTCGGAATCATTTTCAAGTTCAAGGGATCAACGGCAGGATCGGATATAGTCGCCTCAATACTGCATAAACGCTTCGGTATAAAACCGGGACAGGCGATAATGTTCACCGATTTTTTTGTAATTGCTCTGGCGGGAGTAATCATAGAATTAAAACATCTCTCTCCGGACAGGCCGGCGCTTGTGCTAACATTTTACGCGCTCTTTCTTTTATTCATCTCATCCAAATTAATAGATGTTATAATAGACGGATTCGATTACGCCCGCGCGGCATACATCGTCTCCGATAAATTCGCGGAAATCGCCGAGGCCATTAAGAATGATCTGGGACGGGGTATAACAGCCGTAAATACGCGCGGCGTTTATAAAAATATTGAACGCGAAATGCTTATGACGGTTGTTCCGTTACGCGAAGTAACAAAACTTGTCGATGTCGTAAAAGAAATTGATCCACACGCCTTCGTTATAATCAACAATGTTCACGAAGTTCTCGGAGAGGGATTTAGGCGGAGGATATGATTCTAGGAAACTAGAAGGAATTTGAAATGGCTTCTACAAATGATTATCTAAAACCGGAGGAAATCCGCGCTCTCGCGAGCTCGTTCCAGCGTAGCAGAATGCTTTTAACTGCATTTGAACTTGACATCTTTACAATACTCGATAAACATATGCTCCATTCCAAAGATGTCGCGGAGAAGATTCATGCCGATGAACGCGCTACGGACCGTCTGATGAACGCGCTTGTTGCTCTGGGATTTCTACGTAAAGTGAAGGGGAAGTTCTATAATACTGAGGGCGCGTCTCAATTTTTGGTTAAAGGCAAATCGGAATTTATGGGAAACCTTTTTCACACGATAGGTTTGTGGAGTACATGGAGTTCCCTGACCGAATCGGTTAAATCGGGAACTTCGGCAGCAGAGAGAAAGCCCTCTCCGCAGGGTATTAACTGGCTCGAATCATTTATCGGGGCGATGCATTACAGGGGAGTTAAAGAGGCAAAGATTACTGCTTTGCTTTTGGATTTTTCAAGTGTAAAACGCATCCTGGACGTAGGCGGCGGCTCCGGCGCTTTCGCGATGGAGTTCATTAAAAAAAATCCGAATATGACTGCTGTCATCTTCGACCTTCCGGATGTAATTCCAATTACAAACCGTTATGTTGAGATGGAAAAAATGAATGATAAAATTTCTTTTTTAAGTGGAGATTATCTCGCCGACGATTTCGGTACAGATTACGACCTTATTTTTCTCTCAGCGATTGTTCATATAAACGGCCTTGAGGAAAATAATCTGCTGATAAAAAAATGTTATGATTCATTGAACAACGGCGGACAAATAGTAATAAAAGACTGGGTAATGAATGAAGATAGGACGGAGCCGGAAAGCGGAGCATTCTTTGCGCTTAATATGCTTGTGGGAACGGAGAATGGAGACACTTACACAGAGACTGAGATGAGAAAATGGTTCGCGAATGCGGGAATAAATAAAGTCGAGCGAAAAGATACGAGTTTCGGCTCTTCCCTGATGATTGGTTATAAAGAGTAATTTGATATGAAAATCCGTGGAAATCCGTTACATCCGTTAAATCTGTGTTCTATTGGGAAGCAATTAGAGTTGTTGAAACCAAATATGAAACCACTATTGTTGCTGATCGGTTTTATTTTACTAACGGGGTGTTCCCCTAAAAAAGATATTCAGGAAACACTTAAGAATAAATTTGATGTGCTCATCATTTCAAAAGATCTCTCTATTCAGCCGGTCAACATTGAAGAGAACCACCTTAAAGAAATTTTAATTCTCCTCCATTATAATTTCGCCGACGATAAAATAAAAGAACATTTCAGTATGACAGACGATCAATACAAATCCGCCATTAATGATCTTTATGGAAACGGACTGATCAAAAAAACGCCTGAGGATAAATTCGTTCCATCATGCATGGTGATTAATCTTGACGACGGGAATGAACTTAAGAAAACAGCAGATTCACTCGGGCGAGAAATGAGTCTGATAGGGATTGACCGTCTTGATAAAATTAAAGAGGCATATTCTAAAATACCGGCATTCAAAAATATCCCTTTCGGGGATGTCTCGCTTTTTATGATCGGGAATGTTGTATTTAATTATTTTCAAATGCCTTTTATAGAAGAACAGTTTCTGAGAGCCGAGGCGCCCCGCCGAGGCGAAAATCTTTATTATCTTGCGTTGATAGAAAACGACAGCAAAAACGGCGCTGAACCTTTCGGGATATTTGTTAACCGGTTTCAAAACCACGGAAATTATACCGCAGCATATTATGGAAACGGACATGCCGCGAATGATTCAATTTTTACAAGAACGCAAATTAACCGTCTTCTAAAAGAACAAAGCCCACTTTTCCCCTTTATAGGAAAATCCGATCAGAAAAAACTTAAAGACCTTGCCGCAATTATTACTCCAGATATAATCAGCTATCTCGAAAGAAACAGAACTCTCTATGTGAAATTGTATCTTAATTCGGTTTATAAAGACCAGACTTCCTTCCGCGAGTGGTTTGTATGGTATTACCAGTTCATTATTGCGCAAACCAACAGAACGCTGATTGAAAAAAGCATTATTAAGTTTCCTGCCGGCACAAAATCAGAGTTCGTGCTTGCCAGATAGGCTCTGTTTAATAACATATTCTTATTAATTCATTTTTATTAAGTTCAAATAGACAAAATCCTTTCTATAATAATTTTAAAGCAGAACTGACAGGATTTGATATAATAAGTTTCTTCTTCCGTGGTATAGACTCCATTGTTCAGCGGATTCAATAAATTAAAGGAGGAGAGATATGAACAGCTCTGTAACCGATCACCGAAAATTATACCGTCTGCCATGGACACTTCCGGATAATGCCATTTCATGGCTTGAGCCCACCGCAATGTGCAATCTGTCCTGTGATGGATGTTACCGGTCGAATGAAAAAAACTCTCACAAAAGTATAGGGGATATTAAAAAAGAACTTGACGTATTTCAGCGGAAGAGAATAACAGATTGCATTTCAATTACCGGAGGCGGCCCGCTGCTTCATCCGGAAAACGTTGAAATTGTCAGAGAAATAAAATCGCGCGGATTAAAACCGATACTGAATACAAAGGGCAGCGCCCTCTCAGGCGGTTGATTTTTCGGAAGACTGAAGACAAAGCATGTGCGACGGATGCACTGATATTACGGTCTATAACGGCCAACCGGTCTGGTCTTGCCGTCTTGAAGAGTTGATACAATTCGGATCATTTTTAAGGACTGTTCCCGGGGACGGAAACGAATAATCAGTAATTGAAGTATTTCTTGTCGACATTTTTTAACTTTACACTTTATTATTGTATTAACTTACCGGGAATTATTTATTTCCCCTCACTGTTAAATAATTAAAAGGGAACTGTGACAATGCTTAACGGTAAAATTAAGCTCAAAGGAAAAATTCAACTTAAAGTGCCAATCCAGGAATTTTTTGAATCGGCATCGGCATCGGGCATTCTGCTGATGATGATGGCGATACTTGCCCTTATAATCGCAAATTCCCCTATAAGTAAATATTATTTTGAGCTGCTTGAAACACATATCACGATTGGTGTGCCCTATATTACACTTGATAAGTCACTTCTCCACTGGATTAATGACGGCCTAATGGCGCTCTTTTTTCTTCTTGTCGGTATGGAGATCAAACGTGAACTTGTAATGGGGGTACTTTCCGATTTCAAATCCGCTATGCTTCCCATTATCGCCGCATTCGGAGGGGCTGTCGTTCCCGCAATAATCTATTTAATCCTTAATAGCGGAACTCCATATGAACGCGGTTGGGGAATACCGATGGCCACGGACATAGCATTTGCCGTGGGAGTTCTGATGCTGCTTGGGAGCCGTATTCCGATGTGGGCTAAAATCTTTTTGACCGCACTTGCCGTCGCGGATGATTTAATGGCGGTTCTAATTATTGCCGCATTTTATACCAGCGAAATAAGCATGACTGCTCTTGAGATCGCAGCAGTTGCGGTGCTTGTTCTTGCCTTCTTAAACTGGAAAAATATAAACTCGATAGCAATTTATATTCTGGTTGGAATTGTGCTTTGGCTTGCAATCTTAAAATCCGGAATTCATGCGACAATAGCCGGTGTTATTCTTGGAATACTTATCCCGGTGAAAAATACACTGGATAAAAAAGAGCTTATTAACAATGCCCAAAAGGGAGTATCATTGTTAAGAGAGCATTTTAATGATGAAAAAAATGAATCAAGCGGGTTAAAAGTCTCCGCTCTAAATTATCTCGGCGATGTGGTAAAAAATTCGGAATCTCCACTCCTGCGCCTGGAGCACAAACTGCAGCCGTGGGTCGCCTTTCTCGTAGTGCCGCTATTCGCGTTCGCAAATTCAGGACTCATACTTAATGTAGACACAATTTCCGTAGCTTTCTCGTCCACTTTAAGCTGGGGAATAATTCTCGGTCTGTTCTTCGGGAAGCAGTTGGGAATATTTTTACCGTCTGTTCTTATTCTTAAGTATGGTAATATAGATGTTAAGTTCAATAAACAGAACGTAATAATATTCTACGGTTTATCGATTCTGGGCGGAATCGGATTTACAATGTCTCTTTTTATCTCCGGCCTCGCTTTTGATAATCCTGCCTTTCTTGAAAACGCTAAGATCGGAATTATAGCTGTTTCATTGTTTAACGGGCTGCTCGGCTATTTTGTTCTGAAGTATTTTGTAAAGGAATAATTTTTTAAGATAAAGATTCAGAAGGACGAATTAGAAATCGGTATTTCTACGGCAGTTTTATCTGCCGGCATGCGGATTTGCCCGAGAAGATAGTCTTTTGAGTTGTGACTAAACACATCTCGATTTTCATTAATTCAATCGGCTTAAAAATGGACACGGAAAAATTCAGAGTTCATCAAGGGATTAAAATTGTTCTGTCTAAGATAGAAACCGGTTATACTGATGAAATCCACACTAAAAAAGAATCCAAAAAGCAGCTCGTAAAAAATATCAGAAAGATGTCCGAGCTTCAGGAGAAACTTTATGCTCATAATAAATATTCGCTGCTTATAATATTCCAGGCAATGGATGCAGCCGGCAAAGACAGCGCAATTAAACATGTTATGAGCGGACTTAATCCGCAGGGCACACAAGTCTTCAGCTTTAAACAACCCTCCACGGAAGAACTTGATCACGATTATTTATGGAGAACTAACAAGGCGCTGCCCGAGAGAGGACGTATCGGAATATTCAACCGATCATATTATGAAGAAGTTCTGATTGTCAGGGTGCGTAATCTACTAAAAGTCCAGAAAATTCCGGCGCTTCGCATTACAGAAAATATCTGGAAAGAAAGGTTCACGCAGATCAACAATCTTGAAAGATATTTATTTGAAAACGGAACATATATCCTGAAATTCTTTCTGAATGTTTCCAAAAGGGAGCAGGCAAAAAGGTTTTTGAAAAGAATCGAAGATCCCGCAAAAAACTGGAAGTTTTCCGAGAGCGATCTGGCCGAACGTGATTACTGGAACGACTATATGAAAAGTTATGAGGAGGCAATAAACGCGACCAGTACGGATTATGCGCCCTGGCATATAATTCCGGCAGATAAAAAATGGTTTACGCGGCTTGCAATTTCAGAGATAATAATTGAAACTCTGAACAGCATGGATATAAAATATCCGGAGGTAAGTGAGGAGCAGAAAAAAAATCTGGAGGCCTGCAAAGCCGAATTGTTGAAACAGGATTCATGATTTTAAGCACCGGCCGAATGAGTGAATTTCTAAAAGCCGCCCGGGAAATTAAAAACATAATATTTTACTTCGTTAATTCTTCCTCAATAAGTTTTATCATCTCATCAAACTCTTTTTGAATGAACCCGGCACTTGCCCATTTTATCAGCCCGTCTTTTCCTATCACAAAATTCCTGGGAATATATTTGCCGGCAAAAAGGTTATATGTTTTTGAATCCGGATCCAGATACACGGGAAAAGTGTATTTGAACTGATTTATAAATAGTATCTCATAATTGGCCGTGACCTGCTTCTCCGAGCCGCTTCTTCAAATCCCGCTTTTTCAAACGCGGAGGGAATTCCTGTCCAGGCAAATGCCGCCGGCACTTCGGCGGTGTATGGAACAGTGGGATAACCTTCAAGTATTTTCACTTTTTTCTTTATACAGAATTTTATAACTCCTTTAAGCAGTTCTGAGGATAGGCCCATTCTTCTATATTCTTTTAAGATGAAAAAACAAGTTATAGACCACACGGGTTCATCGTCGATTTTTTTTAACACTCTGGATTTTTCCAGCCGTATAAATTTATCTCTCGGGGCTACCGCGCACCAGCCGACCGGCTGTTTTTTTATATATGCAATCAAACCAATCTGCTCTTTTTTCTTTACCAGATTCCTCATTGCTTTTTTATTGCCGGATCCCTTCAGTTTTTCAAATACGGAAGATTTCAGGCGCCAAGTCATACACCAGCACCCTCCGCACGCGCCTCCGGGACCGAAAAGAGTTTCAAAATCAGGCCATGTAGTTTCTGTTAAAGGTTTGAATTCGATTTTCATGGGATATTATTTCGGATTGGGAAAGGTTACCCTGAAAGTGGTTCCTTTATCTTTTGCGCTTACAACTTTGATTGTCGCGCCGTTCAGATCGCAGTATTTTTTTACCAGAGCAAGGCCTAATCCGTTTCCTTCATAATTTCTCGTATAACCCTTCTCTTCCCGAGTAAAAGGAGAATATAAACTGGGCAGGAAATTCTCCGCAATTCCAATTCCGGTGTCGGATATATCTACATATGTTTGGTTTGAGGGATCGCGCCCTAATGAAATATCAACTTTTCCCCTGGAAGTGTATTTTAGAGCATTGTCAATAAGGTGATTGAATATTTGAATAACGGAATATTCATCCGCTTCAATGATTGCATTTTCACAGTTATTGTAAAGACCGAAAAGAATTTTCTTTCTGTCAGCAATAATCTGAAAACTCCTGTGGGATTTTTGAAGAACATCCTTAAATAAATCAATTTTTTTCGCGCGGTATGAATAGGATCCGGTCTGAAGTTCGGACATATTGAGAATCAATTCCACCGTTCTCATTATCCTCTTGCCCTCCTCATCAATCACATCAAAAGCGTTCTTCATCTCGTCGTCAACTTTGTCCTGCAATTCCTCTTTCATTATTCCGGTAAAACTTAAAATCACATTCAAAGGAGTGCGGATTTCATGTGACATCTGAGCAAGAAAATCAGACTTCATGTTATCGGATTGTTCCGCATGTTCTTTTGCCTCAATAAGCGCTTCTTCTATTTTCTTTTTGTCGCTAATATCCTCAACTGTTCCTTCATAATACAACACAACGCCGTCGGAATCTTTAAAAGCTCGCGCACTTTCTCTTACGTAAATTGTAGTTCCGTCTTTTTTTCTCCATTGAGATTCAAAGCCGGAAATATTTCCCCTTTCGGTAATTTCTTTAAGAAATTTTAATCGGGTTTTCGGATCGGCATAAGATTCTTCCGCGGCCATACTGGAAATCTCCTCGAACGAATTGTAGCCGAAAATCCGAAGGAGGGTGGGATTCGCCATTAGAATTTTGCCTTCAGGCGTGGAGCGGTAAATTCCTATTGTAGCATTTTCATAAAGACCCCTGAAGCGCAATTCACTTTCGCGAAGCGCCTCCTCTGCTTTTTTTCTCTCTGTTATATCCTGCATGATTGACACAAAATATTTTATTTGTCCAAGAGAATCCTTTATTGGAGTTATGGTCATTTCTTCATCATATAATGTTCCGTCTTTTCTTTTGTGGACAATTTCACCGTGCCAGATGCTGCCGCCTGCGGCGGTGCTCCACATGTATTCATAAATTGCGTTTGGAAATGAATCTGCTTTTAAGATCGCCAGTTCATTTCCCATTAACTCATGAATCGTGTAGCCCGTGAGAAGTGTAAAAGCGGAGTTGCACCAGACAACCTTTCCGAGATTATCCATTATAACTATACTGTTAGCCGCAGCTTCAAGGGCATTACTCTGAACTTCAAGCTGATCCTCTACGGATTTCTGTTCTGTTATATCGATTACGAATCCCTCGAGCGCAATAAGTTCATCATCTATTTCAGAGAAAATTCCAACTCCCTGTTCCCAGACCCATTTTTCGTATCCGCCGGTTGTTTTAATTCTGTATACAAGCTGGTACGATTTCTTTTCCTCAATTGCTCTTAGAATCTGGTCAGAAACTTTTTTCTTATCCTCGGCATGTATCAAATCATAATAGGAGATAATTTTATTGTTAATTAGATCGCCCGATTTATATCCGGTAAGGGTCAGACATTTTTCGCTGACAAATTCGAATGACCATGTGCTTTCGCATTTGGTTCTGTAAACCATTCCGGGTAAATTTTGAATTAAGGTGTCAAGCTGCCGCCTGCTGCTTTGAAGAGCTTCTTCAACTCTGGTTGTTTTTCGCCATTCTTTTTCGAGATCGAGATTTGCTTTTTCAATTTTGCGTATGAAAGAAATTCGATTTTTTTCGAATCTGAAAAGAATGAACATTGTTATAAATGAAAAAACTAGTGTTAATCCGATAAGAATGAGTTGAACAATCCTAAAATCATACGTCTGAGATATGATGATAGATTTAATGTCATTTTCTATGCTTCTAGATTGTTCCTGAATGAGTCTAAATTGATCTTCCCATTTTTTCTTTAATACTGTATCCAATGTATTTCTGGAAAAACGGCAGGTTTCAATAGACATTGCCCTATAATCTCCAACTAGAACCTGAAGTTTTTGAACGCCCTCTTGCAAAACGAGACTTTGAAATTGAATGGGGATAATGTTCCTCTGCTCTTTTTGTTCAAGTATAATAGTTGCATCCCTCTCAACAAAGTCAAGCGATTCCATTCCCAAACTTATGTTTTCGGCAAAGGGTTCATCAAGATTTTTTGTGAATGCAAGGTGTGCCGCTAAAGAGTTTGCTTTGATATCAAAGATAGCATCAAGAAGGGAGGAATAAAGGAAATTTGTTCTTAAGCTCATAAATATACTGAACAGGACTGTAATTGAGATTAATGCTCCTGCCCCGAGAATAAGAAAATAATTTCCCTTGCCGGATGAAGATATTTTTTCTTTGTGGCCCATAAAGAAATAATTATTGTGAGTTACATTATTAATTAATCTTAAATAATGCTTCCCCTCAAATTATGCTGAAAATCTTTAGCCGGCTGAATCAGTAATGCCTTATCAGCAGTTTATCAAACACCCTGCAATAAAGCGGCAATGCGATTGGGAATTTAACTAAAAATTCGGTTATATAAAGCCAATTTTATTAAATTTAGCACTCAACAAAACCAAGTTATGGAAAATGAAAAAACCCTTAAGTGACCCGGTTATAAAATTTTTTGTCTCTTTAATCGGTTTATTTATTATCTGTTTTGTTTTAAAGGAATTGCAGCACATCTTCATTCCGCTGATAATAGCATACCTGCTGTTTTTCTTTTTTGAACCCCTGAATGAATTTTTCAAATCAAAAAAAATTCCCCTAACAGTGATAATATTCATAGATCTGGTTTTAACTACGTCCCTTTTGTATGGGATTTCAAAGGTCATCATTGATAGATTTGTTGCTTTTAGCGTAAAATTCCCCCTGATTGAGTCCAAATTCAATTACATAATCAATTCTTATGTAAATTCATTCGGATTAAAAAACAAGCTTCTAACCCAATTTGATATTTCGAAAATTATTCACTCGCTCGATATAGGAATATTGGCAAGCGGAGTTTTTTCTTCAACCCTAATGCTCATTGTTGCAGTTCTTCTTGTATTTTTCTTTTTCATCTTCATCAACACCGGCCACGATAAGATTGTTGAAGCCATCCGGATACGTTATGTTGAAAAGGAAGTCAAATCTTCAATCAAGAAAATAATGAAGGGGAAAAAAATAAAGACCGATGAAATTATTACGGGGCCGGAAACCGATTTTGAAACAATGACATTACAGCGCGAAGTGAAATTGAGAAAAACGATTAAAGACATCACCGAGCAGGTTCAGAAATATGTGGTTACAAAATTGCTAATTAGTCTGTCTCTGGGTTTAATCGTGGGTTTTATACTCTTGCTCTTTAAGATAGAGTTCTTTATAATCTGGGCAACGTTGGCTGTGCTTCTTAATTTCATTCCTAATGTAGGGTCCGTAATAGCTGTTATTCTTCCGACATTAATGGCCCTTGTTCAGTATGAATCCTTTGGATACGCCCTTATTCTTGCAGCTGTTTTGATTATAGTGCAGAATATTATCGGCAATATTATTGAACCGAAGATATTCGGAGACAGACTTGGATTAAACCCGCTTGTAATTCTTCTTTCTCTTTTAGTATGGGGATATCTTTGGGGAATTGTTGGAATGTTTCTCGCAGTTCCGCTTACCGCAATCGGAAAAATAATAATGTCCAATTCATCATCTAAGAATATGCGGTTTATGACCCGCTTAATGAGCAACTGATGTATTGTTTTGGCCCTTCGTGAGGGCTTAAAAACTATTAATATTATCTGAAAACCAAGTTTTTAACAAACCTGGCCCAGTTTCTGGCATATTAATTTTGCTTATGCACCCTCGTTCCTTTTTTACTATATTTACCTCAGTTGAAAATTAATTGTTAAATAATAATCTAAGTAGAAGAGCAGTAGATGATTCATGTTGGGCAGTTGCTATCCAGGGAGTTTCTCCTTGAATAGAGGAAAGTCCGAACTCCGCAGAACAAAGTGCCGGGTAATTCCCGGGGTCTCCTATATGGAGACACGGAAAGTGCCGCAGAAAAAATACCGCCCCGAGCTTGTCTTAGGGTAAGGGTGAAAAGGCAGGGTAAGAGCCTACCGCGCCGATGGCAACATCGTCGGTCCCGCGATGAACGGGATCCCGCTATTGCGGGACATGGCAAACCCCACTTGGTGCAAGGTCAAGCAGAAGGTTTTTCGTAGGGTTTTCCCTCGGACAAGGTTGTTCGCCTTGGACACCTTCGGGTAGACCGCTGGATCACGGCAGCAATGACGTGGCGAGATAAATAACTGCTATCCTTTCGTTAAGGCGATTGGAAACAAAATTCGGCTTACAGACATGAATCATCTTGTGTTCTTCTTTGGAAGGTGCCATGCAAGACAAACGCTGGAACTTAAAAGAAGCGCCCGATGAAAAATTAATACTTTCTCTGGCAGACAGTCTAAACGTTTCTAACATTCTCGCCACACTTTTATTACAACGCGGCATAACAAATTTTTACGAGGCCAAAAATTTTTTCCGCCCCTCGCTTGATATACTCCACGATCCTTTCCTTATGAATGGAATGCAGGAAGCCACAGAACGCGTAATTTATGCACTCACTCATAATGAAAAAATTACAGTCTATGGTGATTATGATGTGGACGGAACCTGTTCGGCTGCTCTGATGTATTTGTTCCTTAAAGAACTTGGAGCTCAGGTTGATACTTATATTCCAAACCGGCTTACAGAGGGATATGGAGTTTCAATCTCAAGCATCGATATACTTAAAAAGCGAGGAACTAATTTAATTATCACTGTGGATTGCGGAATCACTGCCGTTGAAGAGATTGAACATGCAAATTCTTTAGGAATAGAAACTATAGTCTGCGATCACCATCAGTCTAAAGAAATAATTCCGAACGCGTATGCAGTGCTCGATCCTATTAAGCCCGGCTGCGATTATCCCTTTAAACATCTTTCCGGTGCTGGAGTGGGCTTCAAACTGGCCCGTGCCGTTGGCGAAAGAATCGGAAAAAAAGATTTGGCTTTAAAATTTGTCGATCTTGTTGCGCTTGCGGGCGCTGCCGATATTGTTCCCCTGGTCGATGAGAATAGAGTGCTGGTAAAAGAAGGACTCGATCTGATTAATACTAATCCGCGGCCGGGTATTGTGGCGCTGTTGAAAAGCGCAAGAATGGAACCGGGAAATCTTAATGCAGGACAAATAGTTTTTACAATTGCCCCCAGAATTAATGCCGTAGGAAGACTTGGAGATGCAAATCGAGCGGTTGAACTTTTTACAACTTCCGATCCACAAAGGGCACTCGAACTCGCGCAAATTCTTGAAGATGAAAACACTGAACGAAGAAAAATTGATGAAATGACATTTTCACATGCAATGCAGCTTGTTGATTCAGATATAAATATGGACTCCGACCTTGGAATTGTTCTCCATTATGCCGATTGGCATCCGGGCGTTATCGGTATAGTGGCATCAAGACTGGTCGAAAAATTTCATCGTCCTGCCGTTATGCTGACCACAATTGACGGAGTGGCCAAAGGTTCCGCGAGGAGCATTCACGGATTCAATATATACGAAGCGCTTCAGAGCTGCGAAGATTTGCTCCTACAGTTCGGCGGACATGAAGCAGCCGCCGGGCTTGCAATAGAGATTGAAAATCTTCAGAAATTTAAAGAAAGATTTAACAAGGTACTCCACAAAAACATGACGGATGAAAATAAGGTCCATGAAATACATGTTGATACAAAAATTGCTTTCTCGGAAATTACTCCTAAATTTTTACGAGTGCTAGATCAGTTCGCTCCGTTCGGCCCGGGTAATATGCGCCCGATGTTCATGAGCGAAAATGTTAGTCTGGTATATCCTCCCCGGATTGTGGGTACAAATCATATCGTTACAAGTTTGCGCCAAAATGGAACCGATAAAGTTTTTGATTCTATCGGATTTAATCTGGGTGCGTTCGCTTCGAAGATTGATAAAGAGAATAATTTGGTTGATATTGTCTATACAATAGAAACTATTCAAAAGGATGGAAAAACCTTTCCTCAGATACGGCTGAAAGATATTCATGTAAAAGAAAATAATTTCGTTTCAAACGGAAAGCCTTAAAGGAGAATTTTTATGTCGGGCCATTCCAAGTGGGCGACCATCAAAAGAAAAAAAGGAGCGTTGGACGCCAAGCGCGGGAAAATCTTTACAAGATTAATCAGGGAAATTACAATTTCAGCGCGCCAGGGCGGGGGCGATCCCGACGGTAATCCAAGATTAAGACTTGCAATCGACAACGCCAAAGCCGCCAATATGCCGGCTGATAATATTGAAAGGGCAATTAAGAAAGCTACCGGCGAACTTGAGGGATCTCAGATTTCCGAATTAATGTATGAAGGATACGGCCCTGGCGGAGTGGCAATGCTGATAGAAGTTGCTACCGATAATAAAAACAGAACAGTAGCCGAGATCAGGCATCTGTTTAGCAAAGGATCCGGCAATATGGGAGAAACAGGTTCCGTAGCCTGGATGTTCGAACGCAAGGGAGTCATTACCGTTAAACGTGAAAGTATGAGCGAAGACCAGATGATGGAAATTATTTTGGAGGCGGGAGGAGAAGATCTGAATACAGAGGAGGATTTTTTTGAAATAACTACCACTCTCGAAAATTTTGAACCGGTTAGAAAGCAGTTGGTCGAAAAGGAATTAACCGTTGAGAATGCATCATTACAGTGGATTGCCAATAATACTACACCGGTTAAGGGAGATGAGGCTGAGAAATTTATGAAGCTCATTGAATCGATCGAAGAATGCGATGATGTTCAGAATGTTTTTTCAAACGCCGATATTATTGAGTAATATTTAGTTCATTGAATCATTTTGAACCCCGAGATTTTTAATCGGGGGGAGAAAAGTAGTAAGATTTCTCAGTCGTTTCACTCCTTCGATATGACAAACATAATTTAATCTATCAAAATACATATGAGAATACTCGGCATAGACCCAGGTACAATTTTCACCGGATACGGAATAATTGATTTTGAAAACAACGAATTGAAATTTGTCTCCTCGGGTGTTGTCAAAATTCCCGCCACAAAAGAGATGCCCCCAAGACTCGAAGCAATTTACAATGAACTTGATAAGTTAATAATACAATACAAGCCGGATGAATTCGCGCTTGAGACAGCTTTTTTCGGCAAAAATGTTCAGTCCGCATTAAAAATCGGTTATGCGCGCGGAGTCTCAATGCTTGCGGCAATGCATCACGGGCTTTCGGTTAAAGAATACTCCCCCCGGGAAATAAAAAAATCCGTAGTTGGAAACGGCGCATCGACTAAAGATCAGGTTCAGTATATGATCAGGAAGCTTCTTGAAATCAGAAAAACCAAGATCAAATATGACGAGAGCGACGCTCTTGCGGTTGCAGTGTGCCACGCATTCAAGTCAAACTCGTTCTCCAAAAAAAGCAGAAACTGGAAAGAATTCATAAGAGAAAATCCCGATAGAATAATTGGTGCATAAATTTATTGCTTGCAGTTTAATTAATTTAATGCAAAGTTATCGCGCGGAAACCACTTCATATATAATTCTTAAGTAAAAATGGGGTAGGCAATGAAACGCTCAAAATTATTAATCGGCATCCTAATTATTTTCTTGTCGGCAAGTTCAATTTTCGCGCAGACAGAGCCGTTAAAATGTAATTCACAGGTTCAATTTCATCTTGTAAACGGCTACTCTCTTTCTTATCTGACAATGTTTAGCTCTTCGTCCGGCATTAGGCTTAAAGTCGATCTTGGTTTATTCGGGTCATCCAGTGATTCGGAACATACACAACGCTATTACAATGACCCTTCTGTTAATTCATCAACCGATGTTCAAAAGTATAAGGAAGATCAATCATCCAACTCACAGTTTATCAATGTGACCGTTAATTACCATTGGCTTGCTGAGTTGACAAAAGATTTGAAGTTATACCTTGGCGCCGGACCATTGATAAGATTAACACGGTACAGCAGTGAAAATACGCAGGACAGGAGCGCCACTTCTTACTACTCGGCCAGTAAATCAAACAATAAAAATACAAATTCCTCGTTCGGATTAGGCGTGCAGGGAGTTGTGGGTATTGAATGTTCGGTAACGCAAAAATTATCACTGCTTGCGGAATTTAATCTGGATTGCACTTACAGCTGGGATCATAGAAGTTATAGTTCTCAAAGTCAGCCTGTAGTATTAAGCCGGACTGAATCCACATATGACGGTAATTCCTGGAACTACGCTTTAAATAATTTGAAAATAGGAATTGCATATAATTTCTAATCTTGCCTTTCACATCCGCAAGCTTTAGCTTTCAGCTATTATTTATAGAGCTAAGGTTTGCGGATTCATTTCCTTATCTAAACACTAAATACTAAATACTATTTACTCAATACTAACTGCTAACAGACAAATGATCGGTTACCTGCACGGAAAAATAATCTCGAAGAAACCAACTAAACTGTTGATAGATGTAAACGGGGTTGGTTATATAGTGAATATCTCAATCAGCACGTTTGAAAAGATTTCCGATAAAGAGGAAGTTTCCTTATTCACATATCTGAGTGTCCGCGAAGCGGCAATGGATCTGTTCGGATTCTATTCGATAGGCGAAAAGGAGATGTTTGAATTGCTGATAAGCGTTAGCGGAATAGGGCCTAAATCCGCGCAGAGTATTTTATCAGGGATACAGATCGAGGATCTTAAAGACGCTCTTAAAGGGGGAAATGTATCCAGATTAATTTCCATACCCGGGATAGGAAGAAAAACAGCCGAAAGAATGTTAATTGAATTGCGGGATAAGGTTGAATCTCTCGCCGAAAGTATTGACGGCATTTCGTTCGGATCTTCTTCGGTGCGTGGCGATGCTATTACGGCATTGATAAATCTGGGATATAATCAGAAAGTCGCCGAAAGAGTGATCCGTTCGATAACGGATAAATCGCCGAGTATTGCAATTGAGGAGCTTATAAAAGAAGCGCTAGTAAATCTCAATAACTGAATCCCTCTCCCGGATAGAAGAGGGATCCGCAATTTCTGCAACACTAATCGTTAATCCTGAATTTTTTGTCGCCGGTTAACTCTTTGCCGAAATATTTTTTGTAGAGTTCAAGATATTTTTTCTGCAGTTCAGGTGATACTTTTTTGCCGTCAATCACCATTTCATCTTTTGATAGAGTGAAATCCTCTAATTCGTCACGATCGTTCAGCAGCTTATCTTTAACCATTTCACTCTTTGCTGCATGAATGAAGTCTTTTAATTTTTTCATCTCTACTTTCAGATTGGCCATGTTTCCTTTTAAATCTTCCATGCTCTTCTTAAAAGCATCACTGCCGGGCCCGTTCTTTTTCATCTCCTCTTTAAACCGCTCCATTTCCTCTTTAAATTCTTTATTCTCAAAGCTCCATTTTTCCATTTCTTTTTTGAACTTTTTACTCCACTCTTTCATTGACTCCCGGAACTCTTCCTTATTAAAAGACGAATCGGTGCAATCATTATTAAATTTTCTAAAGTCCATTTTTGGAATATGAACAGGCGGAATCTTTAAATGGCGGCCGGACAGGCCCATTTGAACTTTCCTCTCAACATCCCTCATGATTTTATTAATTTGGGCTGTATCCACGTCCGGAATTTCAATGTGGACGTCAGGGATTTCAACATCGAAATCTAAATCATGGCCAAAGTCAAATTCATGTGTACCTCTGAATTTTTTCATTTTCTCCCTTAAATGTTTCATCTTTTCACTGTGTTTTTTCATGCTCTCACGGTACTCTTTCATTGATGAATCGTATTCATTGAGACGTTCGTCGGCCATTTTTTCATATTTCGATAAATCTTCCGCGTCAACTTTATCTCCGTCGATATATAATTCGGCTAACTTGCCATCGTTAAAAGTGGCCTTATATTTTTTATTGTATTCAGGGAATTTAAGAATACGCCTTCCCTTTTTAATGAAAGTTGTATCGGATATTATCCCGCCGTCATTACCTATTTCATGAATTTCTGTGTCAGAGTTTATGAGAGAGACCGGATTTACAAATGAGGAATGTTTAATGGCCGGGGAATATTCCTTCGCCGACGAGTTAGAATATAAAGATGCGGCAAAGATCATAACAAGAAGAATTCCGAATGCCGCGAATTTTAATCCATACGATATATTTTTGTTGTTAGAGTTCATTCTATTTATCCTCCTGAATAATTCATTTTTTCTTCCTATGGCTGCAAGAGCGAGTCCGTTCTCTTCAAGAGCAATCTGCTGAAGATTATATAGTGCTTTAAAATAAATCAGAGAACCGCCGCATAAATTTAAAGTCATATCATCGCAGCAATTCTCTCTTTCACTCCTGATAGTTGACGATATCCACCAGACCACCGGATGGTAGAAAAAGATAGTCTCAATAAATGCCTGGTACAGATTTATGAGAAAATCGTAACGCTTTATGTGGGCCAGTTCGTGAATAATAATTGCTTCTACCTGTTCCGGAGGAAGCCCGCTCAGCATTCCTGCCGGCAGCAGAATTACAGGCTTTAAGAAACCAATCGTAACGGGAGTTTTCACTTTAAACGACTCATATAATCTTACAAGCCGGTTAAAATTCATTTTTCGCGACAACGCGTCAATTCTCTTAATCCAGTATTCATCGGCAAATTCTCTTGCGCTTTTTCTTAGTCTCCGGACATATAAAACTCCGCCAAGAAACCGTAGTGAAAAAATGAAGAAGCCCGCAAACCACATCATTACAATGAGAGATATATTGTGATCAAAGTATGATTTCAATGCTGACGCAATATCAAAACCCGGTTCAGGATTTATCCCGGATGGATGCATGGCAGTGTCAGATGCGGAATATGTGTTTGTGACAGGAGAACCCGTCTCTGTAAGTTCAGGGCCAGAAGTGTAAACGTAAATAAAAGTGAAAAGCGAAACGCCGAACATCAGCAGTAAAGCCGATGAAGAAAGTTTGTAGCGTAATTGTGAATTATTTCCACGGATCATTAACAATATAGAACCAAGTAAAATTGCGATTACTGTTCCCTGCCAGATTGAGTGGAAAATTGTCCACCCTATAGCGCTTATCAATTCTTTAGGGATTAATTCGTTAATGAAGTTCATTTTCTTTCCTTCTCAATTTGATTCAACAATTCTTTTATTTTTGTGAGCTCTTCCTTAGAAGGATTTGAATTTCCGAGAGCATGCAGTACAAGATTTGCGGCGGAACCGCTGAACGCGGTCTCAAGAAGTTTATCAAGCAGTAATTTCTGAATATCGTCCTTATTAATTGCGGCTTTATACACATGGCTTCTTTCATTTTCATTGCGCTCAACAAGATTTTTTTCAAACATTATCTGGAGCATTTTTAAAGTTGTTGTATAGCCTGTTTCTTTTTTTTCATTTAACTTTTCATTGACCGCTTTAACGGTAGACGCACCGCCTTCCCATAATATCTGAAGAATTTCAAGTTCGGAGTCCGTCGGTTTCTGTTTCTTCGCCATTCCACACCCTCTTGTTTTTCTGATACTTCTGACGCGCATCCTTTACGAAAAGTTTCGTAGTTCCCCAAAAATATATTTAGCTTTAGTAATATAAAGGGGGTTTTTCTTTACAAAATGGAGATATGGATTTATTTTGACCGGGGTTCTTTAATTAATAGGGAAAAATGAATGAGCTATTTTACACATCTTGAATGCGGTTATTGCGGAAAAATTTGCGATAAAAACAAGATCTGGAATTTATGTCCCGGCTGCGGGAAACCGTTATTGGCGAGATATGACTTAGAATCTGCACGGAAAGAATTCACAAAAGATAAATTGAAAAACAGGCAATCGACTCTATGGCGTTATAAAGAAATGCTTCCGGTATTGGATTCAAAGTTCTGTTTATCATTGGGAGAAGGATTCACCCCGTTATTAAAAGCCGCTCGTCTGGGAAAAGAAATTGGGATGCGAAATATTTTTATTAAAGACGAGGGACTTAATCCCACAACATCATTCAAAGCGCGCGGATTATGTCTTGCCATCTCCAAGGCAAATGAATTCGGCATAAAGGAAGTCTCAATCCCCTCGGCGGGAAATGCCGCCGGCGCTATGAGCGCTTACGCCGCTCTTGCGGGAATGAAATCATTTGTCTTTATGCCTAAGGATGTACCAAAGCCGTTTATTAACGAATGCAAAGCTCTGGGCGCGGAAGTAACTTTGGTTGACGGTCTGATTAATGATTGCGGAAAACTGGCCGCGGAAGGTGTTAAAAAATTCGGCAGATTCGATGTCTCCACTTTGAAAGAACCTTACAGAATAGAAGGAAAAAAAACAATGGGGTATGAAATTGCGGAGCAGACAAACTGGAATTTGCCGGACGTGATAATTTATCCAACCGGCGGCGGAACGGGATTGATCGGAATGTGGAAAGCGTTTGATGAGATGGAAAAACTAGGATGGATTGGCTCGAAACGTCCAAGGATGGTTGCGGTTCAGTCAAAGGGATGCGCGCCAATGGTAAAAGCATTTGAAGACGGAAAAGAATTTGCGGAAATGTGGGAAGGCGCTAAAACTATTGCAGACGGCCTGCGCGTTCCCGCCGCTGTGGGAGATTTTCTGATTCTCCGCGCATTGAGAGAAAGCAATGGAACCGCTGTTGCGGTAAGTGACGAAGATATTATCGATTCTGCCAACGTAATATGCAGGAAAGAGGGAATCTTCGCTGCTCCTGAGGGAGGCGCTACTTTAGCTGCATTGAAAAAATTATTGAAAGCCGGATGGGTAAAAAATGATGAGTCGGTAGTTCTCTTCAATACCGGCAGCGGACATAAATATTATCAATTGTGGAAATGAAATTTATTTTTTTAGAATCGATGAGTTGTAATAATCAATAAATTTTTTAACATAAGGCGAATCGCTAAAATATGCATGAATGAGAACCGGACGGTCCATCTCGCCGATTTTTTCGGCAAGCTTCGCCAACCTGGTTTTTCCGCTTGTCCGTTCTGTTAAAGGATAGTAATGCAGGGGAATATCAAAAGTGCTGCACAACTTCGTTTCCTTGTTTGTCCATGATGTATCTGCGGGGTCCTCCGGATTAAAAAGGGAAACAATGTTCTTAAATGACCCGTTTAATATATAACCCACAAATTCATCGTCCGTAGGAAAAGGTGTAACATACACCCCTTCTTCTAATTTAATTATTTCACCCCTTTCAAATTTTCCCAGCTCCTCTATTGATCTTGAATTCAGATTCGATGCGATTTTTGCCGAACTATTTGTGATTTCAATAATCCGTTTGGCAAGATTAACACGGTCTTTTCCCAAATAACAGTGAACAAAATATTTGCCCCGTGCGCTTTGGCTAAGAGCCCTTAATTCATTAAGAGCTCCTTCGTTGGAGCTTATCCAGGGAAGCATGGGAATGTTGATAAGTTCTATGCCGACTCTTTCGCAGGCCTCTATCTCGTCTTTCAAAAGTTTTGGTTCGAATGGTACGACAGCTTCGTGCAGAAGACTAATTACAGCGGTAAAATTATTCTTCTTTAATTCCCGCAATTCATACTCATCGGGATATTGACCAAAGACGAACTCTGTGCCGTCATTTTTAACCACGGCAGTATTTTTAATATCAGCCTGAATTAATTTAGGGTTAACCCAGAGCCATACCGAAAATCCCGAAAGAGCAGCTAATACAAAAAAAACAAGAAATTTTTTGAAGTATCCTTCTGATAAGACCAGAAGCCGTGTTACGAAAAGAGCCGAAATGAAGGAAATGATTACTAAGCCGACTATGATTCCTTTAACTAAAAGATCCTGATCAGATTGCGCCCAATTATGTTCTGCGGCATAATTTATAGCCCACCGGACAGGCCCGATTAGTGTGAGAGTGCCTAAAAAATATCCGAGCGAAAGCCAGGACAACAGTAAATAAAATATGCTCTTAATATTAATTTCAAAAAATCTTTTACCAAATCCCATCAGCTGTCCTTCTAATTTCGTCATTAAGTTTTAAGATATAATAAAAATAATAAATAGATTGTTAGTATGACAGAATGATTTCTTTTAATTTATAATTTTAAAAGATGACCAACGCAGTGAATTTTAATTACGAACCTCCGGGAAAGAGAAGATAGGTTTCGCTGCGGAAGTTTTAATGAAAGAGGGGTTTTGGGTTAACGTGCATGGTTGATTCAAAAAAACATACTTAATGCTGTGCGGGGTTAATTTTATTTGAGGTAAAATTTTCAGTTCTTAACGATCAACTCGACATTCTCAATTATTCATTCAGTCCCAGGCATTCCATTAATCTGTTATGCGCGTCTTCGGAAATTGTAACGTTATATTTTTTATAGAACTCGATTGTAGTCTCAACAGATTTGAAATAATGGTTGCAGTTATCGCATTCCTCAATATGTTTCTTTATAAGAAGGCAGTTCGGCGATTCAAGTTCCTCCCCCAGATTATCGCAAATGTGAGCCATCACATCTTTACAAACCGGTTTTTCATTGTCCATATTTAAATCTCTCATTTAGTTCGTCTCTTAAAAATGCCCGCGCGCGGTGCAATCTGGATTTTACGGCGGCCACAGTTAAATCGACCGCTTTCGCGGTTTCTTCCGTTGATAAACCTTCAACATCTCTCAGCATAAAAACAACCCTGTAATCTGCCGGCAGTTTTCCTATTGCTATGTCAAGAAATTCCCTCAGCTCATTGTTCTCTGCAATTTTATCAGGAGTAACTTTCCAGTCGGCAATACTTTTTTCGTCGATTACGGCGCTCTCGTCTTCAAAAGAGGTAAACTCATGTTTGCCTTGTGAACGCGCGAGCATAAGACAGTGATTTGATACAACCCGGTACAGCCATGTCGAAAGTTTTGACTGACCGCTGAACTGCTTTATGTTCTTCACCATGCTCAGAAATGTTTCCTGCATGGTATGCTCGGCTTTTTCTTTATTCCGGCAGATCTTAAATGAAAAATTATAAACAGTCTGTTCGTAAAGTTTTACCAGCTCTGCTAATGCTTTCTTGTTTCCGTTCTGCGCTTCTTCAATAAGTCTGAGTTCATTCATTCGGTTTGATGCTCTGTTTGGAATTAGGATTCATTTTTTGTGTCCAGACTTCTCCATAGATAAAGGCTTGCAATGGAGCGGTATGGAGGCCATTTGTTTTTTAAAGCTATCGAATTAACTTTTTTCTCGTCGGGCATATTTTTCAAGTCGTAATTTAACATAATGGCTTTACGAATACCAAGGTCGCCGACCGGAAGTACATTAATTCTTCCGAGTGTGAACATCAGAAACATGTGGGCGGTCCAATTTCCTATTCCCTTTACTTTCGTCAGCTCTGCAATTACTTCATCATCAGATTTTGCAGATAGTCCGGCAAGTTTTATTTCACCAAGAATAATTTTATTCGAAAGATCCTTTACATATTTGACTTTTGCGTTTGATAAGCCGAGAGAGCGTAAAACCGAGTCATCGGTTTTAAGAATTGTTTCCGGCGTCGGATCATTATTGAAATAACTGTTAAATTTCATCTTTATCGCATCTGCGGCGTACATTGACAGCTGCTGTCCGATTATCGACCCCAACAAAAGATTAAAATATCTGCGCCGTTTTGTTAAATTGATAATGCCGATGTTTTTTATTATTCTTGAGAGCACTTTATCATGTTTCGATAGATGTTTGACGGCATTTTTTATTTCACTATTTGGCATTGAATGACCTCAAAAGATAACCGTTAATGGAAAATCAACTATTAA
>PGYS01000017.1 GCA_002839795.1 Ignavibacteriae bacterium HGW-Ignavibacteriae-3
GGATATAAGAACAAAAATCTTAAATGTTCGTGCATTTATATTCACTTTTACTCCCTATTTCCTCGAACATAAATTATTCTTAAAACATTTCCGTTTGCGCTTTGCAGCGAATTACCAAAACCGTCCCTGTTTGAACGGATTATCTAAGCCTGTTTTTCATTTTTTGTGAAGCCAGGTATTCATCGTAAAGTTCTGATATGTTGTCCAAATATTCATTCATGAACGGTACAAATTTTTTCATCCTGAATAATTTTGTGAAATTTTTTCCAGCAGCAGTTTCATGCATTTTGAAAATTGCAGAGGTCAAAAGTTCGTGGTCCTCTGCCTTTTTCTGCTTTTCGGTGTAAAAAGAGATGGCGAGCAGCATTGGTTTAGATTCTGAAAGCACTATCAATTCCTTGCCCACCTGCGGGTTTAATTCTGAAACTATTTTTAATTCACTCTCTAAAACAACGGCAGCATCATATTTTTTGAAAAATACATTTGTAATTATTCTTGAAGGGGAACCCCCCTTTATATCGGCGGTAAGTCTGTTTTTTTTGAATTCGATTTTGTTTCTTTTAAATAGAACATTCAACCAGATATTTAGAATGTTTAAATTGTCTTCAACAACAACCGATTCCACGATAATTGTTTTATTCTTCAGATCTGAGACGGATTTTATTCCGGAATCCTTTCTGGTTAAAAGCACTAATTTTTCCAAGCATGAATCTCCTACAGCGGGAACTGCAAGCGGATATAAACGGACTTTATTCCGGACGGCTAAATATTCGATTCCCGTCATAGTAATAACATTTAACTCTTTCTTATTAATGATATCTGTATTTTTTATCAGATCGTGAATTATAACATTCTCACTTTTCAGATTTGAGTTGGCATGCTTTAATATTGTCTGTAATAATATTTTTGAAGCTGCCTTGGCATCAGAGAGATTAATGTTTCTGAACACGCTGGGGCTATAGCCCACAATAAATTCGTTGCTTGAATTGGCTGATTGTATATCCGGAATATATTTCCCCTCTATCTCATTTGAGGTCAGTATTTCTGAAAATATAAAACAGCAAAGCATTCCAAACAGGACGGCGTGTTTTGAAATCAAGAAATTAGTTATAAACGATTTTTTCATTCAGAAATCATATTGTTAAGAATTAATGTTGCTACCTTTCTGTTGCCAGCACCAGATCCAATTCAGACTGCAACAGTGTCCATTCATATTTAGCAGTTTCATACTGAGCCTTCATTAACGATTCTGTTATTTGCGCCTGGATGAGATCCTTCAATTCCATAATGTCGCTGAAATATGCCTTTTCTACTAAATCCCTGTCATCCACTGCCGCCTGCATTGCCTCTCTTGACGCCGCTTCTTTCAGTTTTGCAGTCTCAAGTTTGTTGTAAAGATATTGCACTTTGAGAGAAATACCCTTCGTCAACATTTCCTTCTGCGTATTCAGCTGATCATAATTTGCTTTTGCCTGATCAATCATACCGGAAGTCTTAAATCCGTCAAAAATATTTAATTGAACTCCCACACCTACCATCCAGAGATTCTTGTTATCCGGCGTTGTCATTCCATAGTCATAAGAATTAAATAATTTTTTGTAACTCCCGAAGAGAGCAACGGAAGGATACAGTTCACTTTTTGCCAGATCAATTTTTGACTCGAATGCCTTTAGACCATAACCGACCTTCGAGAATAGGGGATTTCGTTCGATCGCAGTGGTTATCAGCGATTCAAGATCCGCTGTTTGTACTACATGAGGAAATTCCGTCTCCGCTATCCTTACACGGGTTTTCCAGTCCAGTCCCATTGCATGTGCCAGGGCAGCCAGAGCATTTTTATTTTCGCCCTCAATCTGTATCCAAATTGATTTAACGGCTTCCGTAACGGTTTTATTTTTAAGATAATCGGATTTGGTAACTTTGCCGCTTCCGTTCAGGTATGTCGATTCGGTAAGTTTAAGTGTAGAGTTCAGGCGTTCATATGCTTCGTTTGCAATCTCCTCGAGTTTAATTGTGAGCAATGTGGCATAAAAAAGTTTTTTTGTTTCAAAGATGATCTGCTGATCGTTTCCTCTCGAATCGCTTTTGGCGATTTCCAACGCGGCCTCTGCTTGGGAAATATAAGAACTTATCTTTCCTCCGGTATATAGAGGAAATAAAAATTCGAGTGATGCTGTCACTGTTTGATTGTCTGCCAGTTTAATATTCTGATTTGGAATAGAGAAAGCCCCCGGTGAAATTGAAAATGTGCCCATATTTATAGGAGGAATTTCCACGCTCATTTCGGGAAAAATAAAATTCGGATTCTGGTCCATCAGAAGATATGCCGCATTTAAATCGACTTTGGGAAAACCGCCTGACCGCGCCTGCTTGACCTGAGCTTCCGCTGCTTTTACTCCGAGGCTTGATGCTGTGCGGGACAAATTATTTTTCAAAGTCATTTCTATACATTGGTCCAATGTCAGAACTATAACGGGAGTATTATCTCTCTCCTGAGAAATTAAATCATCTAATGGAATTGTTACAAAAAACAATATAAATATTACAGTAAACTTCTTGCCGCTCATTATAGTCCCCGGATTAATTTGTAATTTAAACGATTCTCTTAGTCGTGAAAATATATAAGGTTAAGAGAGCCACTTCCTCATTATTATAATCGAGATTTAGCAGAAATTGTTTACCTGACAGAGGGAGAACCGGTGAGTTAAAATTGGATTTCGATTGGTCCCGCATCATAGGGATAAGCTCATTTTCTGAAAAATTCGCGAGAATGTATCGTAATCATTAGCCGAATAAAGAATAAACGCCACCTGCGCCAGGCTTGAATTAGATTCAAGAAATTTTTGTACGCTTGATAGCGCAATTCCCGAGGCCTGATCGAATGGGAACCCATAGATACCTGTACTGATTGCCGGAAAACAGATTGTAGAGAGAGAATTTTCTACGGCGATGTTTAATGAGTTGATGTAGCAGCTGGACAAGAGATTTTTTTCACCGGATGCGCCGCCGTGCCACACCGGTCCAACTGTGTGAATTATAAATTTTGCCGGCAGATTATAACCTTTGGTGATTTTTGCTTCACCTGCTTTACATCCTTTCAGGTTTCTGCATTCATCCAGAAGTCCCGGCCCGGCAGCTTTATGAATTGCTCCGTCAACGCCCCCTCCCCCTAATAGTGTAGTGTTCGCGGCATTTACGACTGCATCGGCATTAAACCGGGTGATATCGCCTTGAACGATCCTGATTCTGCCATCCATTGATTACTCAATTGTGAATCTTTCAATAATTGATTTATAATCCGGAAACTTTTTAATCAGATCATTTCTCTTTGCAAGTTCAAAATCAGAAAAATCAAAACCAGGCGCAACGGTACAGCCCAATAAGGAATAAGAAACTTTATCCTCGACTTCGGCAGCGAACCAGCTCCCGGCGGGTACTGCGAACTGTAGGGTTTCATTCAATTCTATTTTCGCGCCGATTTTTACCAATGAATAACCGGCATCATTAAATAAGTGCAGTAGAATTGCTGATCCTTTATAATGATGCCAGATTTCATCAGACTTCAAACTGTGAAAAAGTGAAACCTGATTTCCCACCAGCATATAATAAATTGATGTTGAAAAATTTCTTTCACCATTCATATTATCCGGAAGCGAATTTTTCTGAATGATTCCATCCGACCGGTAAACCTCTTTGAAGTAGCCGCCCTCCGGGTGGGAGATTAGTTCAAGTCTATTTATGATTTCCGCTGCTTCGTTATTCATACCTGAAATTGTCTACTGATTAAATAAAAATTTTAAAGGACGATTTAATCTATCCGCCCAATCCAGTTCAGAATGTTTTCCCTTTCTTTGAAAATAACATAAAAGATTTTTACCCTGTTCAAATCCAATAGACCTAAGGAGAAGGCACATTTTTTTATTATCTTCTATTAATTCCTTTTCTTCGCAGCCGCAATCAAGATAGATCTTTAATCCTTCCCGTTTGATCGTCTTTTCTTTTACAGATTCGAATATCTCACGGTTGTTCACCCAGAATGAATTTGACATGCATGCTGCCTTCCCGAAAACTTCAGGAAAATTTAAGATCAGCTGAAAAGATATTAATCCGCCGAGAGACGAGCCCATTACTGCAGTATCCCCGGGACCTGTTTTGGAGCGGTAAGTCTCATCTATAAAAATTTTTAATTCTTTAATGATGAACCGTGAATACAATTTCCCTTTAGGCGTGAATAAGTTGTACTCATTTAATCGATCCCTGGTGTTGCAGATTCCCACAACAATAAACTCCTCTACCAGCTTTTTCTTAATGAGCTGTGTTGTTGTTTCATCCACTCTCCAATCATACCCAATAAAAGATGTATGTGGACTGAAGAGATTCTGGCCATCCTGCATATAAAGAACAGGGAATCTGCTGTTTGAATGATGATAGGAGGGCGGAAGCCACACCAGAATATCTCTTTCGTTTTTAAGGTTGGAACTGTAGAAATCACTGTGATAAATAAGTTCGCCTATTATCTGATCGCGGCCAGGCTTTTTTTTTCTTCTATTTATTTCAATGTTCGCCAATAACTGACCACTCATATATTTTGAATTAAATATAGTGCATTAGAAAAATATTTGTTTATTGAACTTGATTAATTTTTTCATTATCCGGGGAATCTAAATGACTGCAGATCCATCCAAAAGTGTATTAAAATAATTTCTTTCTCATTATGAAACGCTTCTTTATAACTTAAAGTGTTCCCACGCAAATGAAAACATAATATTTATTGGCACTTTAATTGAACTTTAATTAGCTCAAAAAAGTGCAAAATATGAATTTCATTGAAATCATCTCGAGTGTATTAATCTATGGAGGCGGACTTCTGTTTCTGGTGGTGTTGATCTCTTTTCTACTTTCCAAAATGAAAGCTGAAAAAAATCGGGGCAGTGTACATCCTGTTCGGTCGCAAAAAGTTCCGAAGATCGGGTCGAAGGATAATGGGGGGGAGGAACAGAATTATTTCAGAAAGAATCAGAAGAATGCATATCCTCAGATTTATTCTATCGAGAGTTCACGCCAGAGGGAATTAAAAATAATAAGAAAGGCCACCGCATTTACAAGGGATGGACAGGAAAGTTACAGGCAGGATTCAGACTCCCAGATGAAAACCGGCGGAAACGGAACACGTTATACGATAATTAACAATGAATCAAATAAGGCCGGCAGTAACGCCGCAAATTTTTACTTCTGAAAATCACCCCAGCTTAAATATCCTTCAAACTGCAATAAATAAAATTCCGATTAACTATATCTGCGCCAGATTAGTATAAGTACTAAGGTTTTTGGCCCAAAACCTGCCGAAAAAGTACAAAGCATTAGTACATGTACTAATGTTTTATCCCTGTCAGCATCATACATTAGACTTGCATTTAGCAGGTTTGAGAGAAATGAGGCCTGATCCTAAAAACAAAATTGCTGCAATATTTATTACGGGATATTTTGTTTCGTTTCTCAGGGATAAACTTGCGGATGATGAAGTTGCTGATAACGAACATATAGGATTTTTGATACCGGTACTTTATCAAAGAATTGTGACTACACTTTCGGATCTTTATGAAATTTTGTTCGATGAACCGCTGATTACAGGCTCTGAAACGAAGACTAATGAGATGCTTGGTGTTACATTGGAAAAAACTTTTGGACAAATCTCAGAAAAGATTCAGAGGGGGGGTGAATCTTTTCTGGAACTTTCTTTCTGCTGCGGCGGAATACTAGGCCTCACCGGGATGGAATTTTCAAACCTCCGCGAGAAAGAAAATTATGAAGTGATAATGAAGAATCTTCTACACTCGCTTAATCTGAATTTCTCACCTAATGAACTTAAAATTATCCTGCGGGATCTCACATCATGTGAATTACTGACCAGAAGAATTTCACGCGACCAGCTTGTTTTTCTTATATGCGGCAATCAAAGTCATTATAAACAGGTTTATGAAATACAAAATCTCCTCGAATCAAACCACTTATACAGTGCCGCCGCTATGGCATAATCAATGATCCTTTTATCAGTTTATCAGCTTTTAATCGCATAGTTAATCATCAGATTCATTTCATTCCCTCTATAATCCATCTGCCAATATTATTTCCGGACATTTTTTATCATATTTATGATGTAAATTTTCCTGATTGTTGAAAATCAAAATTATAAGATTATTTGGAACTCACCATTTGGAGACCGTATGATTAAATTTTCGGACTGTGTAAACGGAATGAGAACATCAGAAATTCGTGATTTGATGAGTATGGCAATGAAGCCGGAGATAATTACTTTCGCCGGGGGGATGCCGAATAACGATTTATTCCCCGTAAAGGAGATTGATGAAATCTATAACGGCCTTGATGACGCAACCAAAAAAGTCGGATTTCAATACGGACCTACTCCGGGATATCCTCCTCTAATAGAATCTCTAAAAGAATATTTAAGAAGTAAAAATTTACCGGTAGATTCAAACGATCTTATCATCACTTCCGGTTCTCTACAGGCAATTAATATTATCGCAAAACTGTTTGTTAATCCCGGTGATACCGTGATTACGGAAAATCCATGCTTCATCGGCGGGACCTCGGCATTTAAATCCTATCAGGCAAACATTGTTGGCATTCCCCTCGATTCCGATGGAATTATTATGGACGAACTTAAACGTGCTATGGAAAATGAAGCCAAGGACGCAAAGATTCTTTATCTCTCTCCCTATTTTCATAATCCCGCAGGAATTATCTACAGCAAAAAGAGAAAAGAGGAATTACTAAAATTCCTTGCAGGAAAAGAGCTGATATTAATTGAAGATGATCCCTACAGCGAACTTTATTTTAATGAAAGTGATAAAGATTTAACAGTTCCAATGAAAACCATTCAGCCGGAACCGGTCCCGATCTGCTACACAGGATCGTTTTCCAAAATTCTTGGTCCGGGAATGCGTCTCGGATGGCTTCTCGCAACGCCCGAAATAATTAACAAAGCCCAGCTCACAAAGCAATCGATGGATGCTTGCTCTTCAACTTTTACACAGGTACTCGCGGATCAATTCCTGAGAAAAGGAAAACTGCGGCCTTATGTTGAAAGACTCCGGGAAATTTATTCCAGAAGAATGAAGATTATGAATGATAGTCTTGTAAAAAATATGCCGCCTGAAGCTAAATGGGTGGTGCCTAAAGGAGGATTTTATTTCTGGATTACTCTTCCTGAAAAAGTTGACGCGCTCGAAGTGTTAAAAGAATCTATGAGCAAGGGAGCGATTTTTGTGATCGGCAGAACATTCGATCCGGAAGGTATTAAAAACAATTGCTTCAGACTCGCATTTTCTCATACACCGGAAGATGAAATTGATAAGGGAGTGAAGATTATTTCTGAAGCTTTAAAAGCACGATTATAATTATTAAGATAATCCGTTGTTCATTTAGCTGATTATTTTTTTTCTGATACCAAATCGGCTCCGGCTTTCAGCGCGGCGAGATTCAACTGAACTACGGATTCTCCTTTTTTGCCGAAAAGTTGTCTGATCCCGGATTCCAGATTCCGGTACGGAATATCAAGATGTTCAGAAGAAGCTCCGAGCAACACCACATTTGATGATTTTAAAGAGCCGATCTTTTTTGCAGTCTCATCCGCGTTTATTACAATAACATTTTTATAAGAGTTAATTTGATCTAGCAAAAGTTTCATCTCGGGATAATTAGGAATGTTTACAAAGGGGGTTGAGTTTGTGATTATCCATCCATCATTTGAAAGAAATGGTAAATAGCGTAGAGATTCCATCGGTTCTACGGATAAGATCATATCCGCCTCTCCGGCCGGTATCAGATCGGATGCAATCTCATTAGAGGAAATCCTTAAGTGAGATTGAACTGCTCCTCCGCGCTGGCTCATTCCATGAACTTCCGCCTGTTTAACAAAAAGTCCTTTCTCAATAGCCGCCAGTCCTATAACAGCGGCGATGGATAGAATTCCCTGTCCGCCTACACCGGCAAGAATAATATCTTTTTTCATAGTTCGGTTTTATTTTTTTTCTTTTTAGTGATTGTCTGTATACACTCGCGTTCAGCTATGATAACCGAAACTCCGTTATAGGCAAGTTCCTCTGCCATAACTTCCACCATCTCATTGTGATTTTTTTTCAGCGGGGTTAATACCCTTACGTGTTCCGGCTGAACGCCCACACCCAGACAAATTTCTTTAATCCTTCCTGATGCGGAGGACTCCTGTCCCCCGGTCATGGCCACGGCGGAATTATCGGAGATAACAATTGTGACAGGAGAATTTTCGTTGACGGCATCGAGCAATCCGGTAATTCCCGAATGTGTAAATGTTGAGTCACCGATAACGGCAACGGACGGGATCAATCCCGCGTCGGCGGCGCCTTTGGCCATAGTAATTGACGCGCCCATATCGACGCATGAATTTATTGAATTGAAAGGGGGAAGCGCACCGAGCGTGTAACATCCTATATCGGAGAAGACTCTCTTCTCGCCGTAAATTTTCATGGCCTCGTTCAATGCATCGTAAACATCTCTATGGCTGCATCCGCTGCAGAGTTCGGGCGGCCTGTTAGCAATTAATTCGGGAACAGGTAATCCTTCCTTTGTTTTAAAACCCAGCGCCCTTGCTACAATGGTCGGATTAAGTTCTCCGTCCCTTGGTAATGTTTCGTCAAGCCGGCCGTGAATTGTTTTTCCATGATTGAAAAATCCTTTTAATGATTCTTCAACAATCGGATAACCCTCCTCCAGAATTAAAACTTTTTCACATTCCGAGTTTAAGCGCTCAATCATTTTTTGCGGAAGCGGATACTGTCCGATCTTTATAATTGGATGAGGACAATTTAGGCCGGGATAATTTTCAATTAAATAATTGTATGATATTCCGCAGGCGATAATACCAAGCGATTTATCATTACCATCGAAATATTTATTGTAAGGGGAAGTCTCAGATTCGAATTTAAAATTTTTCTGGTTCTCAAGTAGAATTTTGTATCTGACCCTTGAGTTGGCCGGAAGTAAAATGAATTGTTTCGGATCATCGGGTAATGAGATTGAATTTTCATCTATTAGTTCTTTAGTCTCAACTCCGTATCGTGAATGAGAAAGTCTGGTAGTAATCCTGATCATAGCGGGAATTTTATACTTTTCAGAAAAAGAAAATCCCTCCCGCGCCATATCGTAGGCTTCCTGCTGGTTTGAAGGTTCAAAAATGGGAATCATCGCAAATTTCCCGAAGTATCTGCTGTCCTGCTCATTCTGGGACGAATGCATTGAAGGATCATCGGCGACAGTAATTATAAGTCCCCCGTTGATTCCGGTTATTGCGGAATTGATGAATGGATCAGCCGCAACATTCAATCCGACGTGCTTCATACAAACCATTGCCCGCTTTCCCGCATAAGACATTCCGAGTCCGGACTCCATCGCGGTCTTTTCATTAACAGACCATTTGCTGTGTATTTTTTTGCGTGCCGCTAATTTTGATCTCTGAACATATTCCGCAATTTCTGTTGAAGGTGTACCCGGATAGGCGTAAATACCCGAAATACCGCCGTCCATTGCTCCTTGAGCAATTGCTTCGGCGCCAAGTAAAAACATTTTCATTCTTTCACCGTGCTATTAATCAATAAGATGATATTTTCCGTTAAAAATTACAGTATGTCTATGAACACTGCAACAAAAATAGCTATTATTCTTTCCAACTTTTCTTTGATTAAAGGCCTCTCCTTCCGTATTTTTGTTCTGAATCTAAAAACGAATAAAGTGGTAATATTAAATGAGAATTTGCGACATATTAACAGTAGAAAAAATCATTCCTTCCATGACTGGTATAACCAAGGCAGAAGTTCTTGATGAATTGCTGGATCTATTCAAAGAAGATGAACGCGTTACCGATCTGGATGACATGCGGAACGCTGTTCTGGAAAGAGAAAAAATTATGTCTACCGGGGTTGGCAAGGGTTTTGCCATTCCGCATGCAAAAACAAACAGTGTAAATGAAATTGTTGCCGCGTTCGGTAAACTTGATAATCCTGTTGATTTTCAGGCCCTCGATGAACAGCCGGTTAATATTATTTTCATGCTTGTCGGAAAAGAAAATCTGGTAGGACCGCACATTAAATTACTCAGTCGGATCTCCAGAATGATGAATAAGGATGAATTCCGCGAGAACCTTGTAAATGCTTCAACGTCGGAAGAAATTCACGCGCTTTTCGAGGAAGAAGAGAAGCAATATTTCGAAGCCATTTAATTATGATAAAAGCCGTAACCGGTACACGCGACACTCTCCCTTCAGATATTCCAAAATGGAATTATCTTCAATCCATTGTTGAATCCGTTTTCTCCAGATTTAACTATAAAGAAATTCGGACTCCCATTTTTGAAGATACAAGCCTCTTTGCGCGGGGAATAGGGGAAGCAACCGATATTGTTGGCAAGGAGATGTATACGTTTTTAGACAGGAGCGGAGAGAGTATAACCCTGCGTCCCGAAATGACTGCCGGAGCCGTACGCGCATTCATTGAACATTCTCTTGATAAAAAACAGAATCTTAACAAACTGTATTACATGGGACCGATGTTCCGTCAGGAACGTCCGCAGGCCGGAAGATTCCGCCAGTTCCATCAGTTCGGCGCGGAAGCTTTGGGAAGCAATGATCCGCTTCTTGATGCCGAAATGATAATCATGGCTTACGATATCTTTGCCCAACTCGGACTAAAAAATTTGTTAGTAAAAATAAATTCCCTTGGTGTCCCGGCTTCAAGAGAGAATTATAAAAATATATTAAAAAAGCATTTGGAACCTTTCTTCGAAAAACTTTCATCGGAAAGCAAGAAAAGAGTTGATACAAACATCCTTCGACTGTTCGACAGCAAGGAGGAGAATGACCGGAATATTATGGAGAATGCACCTCTGCTCCTGGAATATCTTGATGAGGATAGTCTTCAGCATTTCGAAAAAGTTAAGCAGGCGCTTCTCGCATCACGTATTCCGTTTGAAGTTGATGCAAGACTGGTCAGAGGTCTGGATTATTATACACATACAACATTTGAGATTGTGAGCGGAAGTGTAGGATCTCAGAGTGCTCTCTGCGGGGGCGGTAGATATAATCTCCTGGTTAAGGAACTTGGAGGACCGGATATTCCCGGAATTGGTTTTGCTGCGGGTATGGAAAGAATTCTTCTCGCCTGTGAAAATGAAAAATCATTTACATTGGATGAAGAGAAGCTTGATCTCTATCTTGTTACAATAGAAAAGGGTTTGGAAAATTTTTCATATAATACCGCGTTAAATTTCAGAAGAAACGGATTGACTGTGGATCTGGATTATCTTAACCGCAGCGTTAAAGCACAAATGCGTGAAGCCAACAGAACGAATTCGAGGTTTGTTCTATTAATCGGCGGCGATGAATTTGCACGCGGAGAAATTGTCCTTAAAAATATGAGCACCGGCGCCCAGAAAAATTTTGGAAAAGATGAGTACGATAAAATCCTTTCGGAAATAAAGGAGTAATAATTGTCTCTTAAAAAACCAGACAGCATTCCTAAAATTCCTAAAACACGCAAAAAGAAAGCGCAGTCAGCGCTTGATGCAATCCCTGCAAAAAAACCCGATAAATTAGAGTACTCTTGCAAATCATATTATAAGTATGACGAGGCTGCCAGAAAACAATTCTGCGTCTTCGCAATTGAAACAGTTGTTGAGTTTACAAACTTCTCCTACGAAGTTTCGGTCGATGTGGTTCAGGAAAAAAATGTTATAAACTTTATACTCATGGGTCTCAAGGCAAATATGAATGTAGTACCAATGGTTCAGCCTGCGAAAAAAGAAATGCTTTTTCAGGATCTGGTAGGCGATTATATAGTGAACGTTGTAAAGCAGGACGGCGCTATTAATACCGGAGAATTTCATTTTAACATATATAAGAAAGAAATTGTTCTGACCAAACAATACAAACCCAAAAAGAAAAACAACCGCCTCTTCTGTAAATTTGAAGTGGCCGAAGAAGAATTCTCATTTCCCGAAAATAATAAAGGAATAGAACGCAGATTGATAAGATAATTATGATTAATTAGAATCATTAAGGATCATTAAAATCCGTGTTCCATTTGTTTTATGCAAAAAATCATTGGCAGAAAACCCGTTCTCGAAGCGCTAAAATCCGATGCTGAAATTGAAGTCGTCTATATTGCATTTAGTCAGCACGGTGAAATTATAAGCCAGATATTTTCCGCCGCGAAAACACGCGGGGTTAAAGTTACTCAGCTTGCCGTTCCTAAATTTGATAAACTTTCCGATGGGCAAAACGCTCAGGGTGTTATAGCTCTTAAAAGCTCGCAAAAATATTTTGAAATCGGCGAGCTGATTGAAAAATCAAAAAAATCCCTCTCGCCTCTGCTCCTTCTGCTTGACTCAATTCAGGATACGCACAACCTCGGTGCGATCTTAAGATCAGCCGAATGTGCAGGCTCTGACGGAGTGATAATTACTACCAACCAGACCGCTCCGATTAATGAGACTGTAGAAAAAATTGCCGCAGGTGCTGTTTCGCATTTAAAAATATGCAAAGTTACAAATCTTGTCCGCGCTATAGAAGATCTAAAAAAGAACGGTTTCTGGATTGTCGGAACCCATCTCAGCGGCGAGAAAAACTATGATCAGCTTGATTATAAAATGCCTGTTGCGCTGGTAATGGGGAATGAAGAAAAGGGGATTCGAAAACTTGTTGCTGAAAACTGCGACTTCCTGGTAAAAATCCCTATGAAGGGAAAGATCGGATCGCTGAATGTTTCCGTTTCCACAGGAATTCTACTTTTCGAAATAAACCGCCAAAGAAGTACAATTTAATCTGATTTTGGAACCATATTCTGCGTAAAATCGTTTTAATATTAATCTTGACTTTATTATCAAGATAGAATAATTTTGAATCCGCAATAAAAATGAAAGATGAAGAATGAATGAAGTGAAAGAAATCTCAAAAGAGAATAATTCTAAAGGTATTAAGCCCGTCGAAGAGACCAGTGACGATATGAAAATGCTGGACGATCTTACAAGTTCTGAATATAAATGGGGTTTTGTTACCGATATCGAATCTGAGACAGCTGCCAAAGGCCTGAATGAAGAAGTTGTAAGAATGATCTCGAAGAAGAAGAATGAACCCGAATGGATGACCGAATGGCGCTTGAAAGCTTTCCGACATTGGTTAAAGATGGAAGAACCCACCTGGCCTAATGTACATTATCCTAAAATCGATTTTCAAAATATCAGCTACTACTCGGCGCCCGTTCAAAAACCAAAATTAAATTCACTTGATGAAGTTGATCCGGAATTATTAAAGACATTCGAGAAACTTGGGATCCCGCTTGAAGAACAGAAACTTCTTTCCGGAGTTGCAGTTGATGCAGTGTTCGATTCAGTTTCTGTTGCGACTACATTCAAAGCATCATTGAATGAAAAAGGAATAATTTTTTGTTCCGTCTCCGATGCCGTTAAAGATCATCCGGAACTTGTAAAAAAATATCTCGGATCCGTAGTACCGTATACAGATAATTATTACGCAGCCCTCAATGCTGCTGTATTCAGTGACGGTTCATTCGTCTTTATCCCTAAAGGTGTGAGATGCCCTATGGAACTCTCCACATACTTCAGAATCAACTCAATGGATACCGGACAGTTTGAACGGACTCTCATCATAGCCGAGGAAGAATCCTACGTCAGTTATCTTGAAGGATGTACCGCTCCCATACGCGACAACAATCAATTGCATGCTGCTGTTGTTGAGCTTGTCGCACTCGACGAGGCCGAAATTAAATATTCAACGGTTCAGAATTGGTACCCCGGAAATAAAGAGGGTAAAGGCGGAATTTATAATTTTGTTACAAAGCGCGGCGCGTGCAGAGGAAACCATTCTAAAATTTCCTGGACTCAGGTGGAAACCGGATCAGCAATTACATGGAAATATCCAAGCTGTATTCTGCAGGGTGATTATTCCGTCGGTGAATTTTATTCCGTAGCAGTTACAAACAATATGCAGCAAGCAGATACCGGAACGAAAATGATCCATTTGGGCAAGCACACAAAAAGCACAGTAGTCTCTAAGGGCATTTCAGCCGGCCGAAGCAATAATTCATACCGCGGTCTGATTAAGATCGGAAAGAATGCCGAGGGAGCGAGAAACTATACACAGTGCGATTCCATGCTTATGGGGGACAGATGCGGTGCTCATACATTCCCTTATATCGAGGTTGAAAACGAATCATCAAAAGTTGAACATGAAGCAACCACTTCTAAAATCGGAGAAGACCAGATCTACTATCTGAATCAGCGCGGAATCGGCACTGAAGACGCTGTTAATCTGATAGTCAATGGTTTCTGTAAGGAAGTTTTTAAGGAATTACCGATGGAGTTTGCCGTCGAGGCACAGAAACTTCTGGCGATAAGTCTGGAAGGTTCTGTTGGTTAAAACAATTCAAAATTTATAAAGTAAAATATATAATTAATGCTGATAGCTGAACGCTGACAGCCGAAAACGAGGAAAAAAATGTTATCAATTAAAAATCTGCATGCCAATGTGGAAGGAAAAGAAATTCTGAAAGGTATTAATCTGGAAATTAAAGCAGGGGAAGTACATGCCATAATGGGACCGAATGGTTCCGGTAAAAGTACTCTTGCGAATGTGCTGACGGGAAATAAGAGCTACGAAGTAACCGGCGGTGAAGTAGTGTTCGATGGAAAAGATCTTCTTGATCTTGATACAGAAACCCGCGCGCGTGAGGGAATGTTTCTTGCTTTCCAGTACCCGGTCGAAATTCCGGGCATTAGCAATGCGACATTTCTAAAGACAGCTTTAAATGAACTAAGAAAGTATAAATCGCTGCCTGAATTGACACCCAGGGAGTTTCTTGAAAGGATTAAGGAAAAAGCCAATATTCTTGGTCTTGATGAAACTCTCATCAGCCGCTATGTAAATGTCGGATTCTCCGGAGGAGAGAAGAAACGTAATGAAATATTCCAGATGCTAATGCTCGAACCGAAGTTTGTTCTTCTCGATGAGACCGATTCGGGGCTGGATATCGATGCACTAAGAATCGTTTCCGACGGTGTTAATGTTTACAAGAATGAAAAAAATGCATTCCTCGTGATTACTCACTATCAACGGCTTCTAAATTATATTCACCCTGATTTTGTACATGTCCTTTATAAAGGAAAGATTATTAAATCGGGCGGCAAAGAATTGGCTCTTGAATTGGAAGATAAAGGCTATGATTGGATAAAGACTGAAGAAGTAGAAATCGATAAAGCGTAATGGGAGAGAAAATGACAGGCAAAGAGTTTTATATAGATAATTTCAAAATATTTCAGGAAAAGTTGAACGGAGAATCTAAATCATTTTTAAATGAAATTCGAAAAGATGCACTTAAAAGTCTATCCGAACTTGAATTTCCTACAAACAAGGTTGAGGATTGGAAATACACGAATGTTACTCCGATACTTAAACAGAATTTTGTTCCGGCGGTCAATGCTTCAGTTCCAAAAATAACTGAAAAAGAGATTCAGAGTTATCTGTTTCAGGATTTTGACTGCCACTTATTAGTTTTTATTAACGGACTCTATTCGGAGGAACTAAGTATAGTTGGACAATTGCCCAAGGGCGCAGTAGCCGGAAGTCTTCGAAATTTGACAAAAGAAAATCCGGAACTGTTAAGCAAATACTTAAACAAAATTTCCATAACAGATAATGCCTTTAATGCTTTGAATACAGCTTATGCTCTGGATGGATTGGTGGTTGTTGTGCCGGACGGAATAATTATAGAGAAACCAATTCAGGTTTTATATCTCAATACCAACGATAAAGAAAATGTACTTTCACTACCCAGAAATTTAGTTGTTGCGGGAAAGAACTCTCAGGTGAGCATAGTAGCAAATTACCGCGGAGCAGGCGAGAAAATCTACTTCAGTAATATTATTACCGAAGTGTTTGCCGATGAGAACTCAATTGTTGATCTCTGTAAAATCCAGAATGAAACTGATGATTCATTCCACATCGAAAAAGTACAGGCAATTCAGAAGAAAAACAGTGTTTTCAACCATTACAATATTACGTTCGGCGGTTCGATTACGCGGAACGACATTAATTCCCGTCTGGATGGAGAAAATATTGAAACCCATTATTACGGTTTATATATGGTAAACGGAAAGCAGCATGTTGATAATCATACATTTGTAGATCACGCGAAGCCGAACTGCATGAGCAATGAAGTTTATAAGGGAATTCTCGACGACAGTTCGCGCGGGGTGTTTAACGGAAAAATAATCGTGCGGCGGGATGCTCAAAAGACCAATGCATATCAGCAGAACGAAACAATATTGTTGTCAAATAAAGCGACTATCGACACAAAACCGCAGCTTGAAATCTTTGCCGATGATGTAAAATGTTCTCACGGCGCGACCGTCGGTCATCTGGACGAAACTTCCGAATTTTACATCCGATCGCGCGGAGTGCCCCAGGAGCTCGCAAAATCCATGCTGATCAGAGCTTTTGCAAACGATGTAATTGAGACGGTAAAAATTGATCCGCTTAAAGAACAGATTAATCATATGATATTTGAACATCTGCATCGTGTGGAAATTAAAACTGAATAATAGAACGCCGATTGTTATGATTTTACATGATCATAACGAATCATAATCATCATAAAAATCTGTGTGCCATTAAGGACTTAAAGTGATAACTACAATCCCTGAAGTCAAAAGAAAATTTGATGTAGAGGCAGTAAGAAACGATTTTCCGATTTTGAAACGTCTGGTAAACGGAAAGCCTCTTGTCTATCTCGATAACGCGGCGACTTCTCAGAAACCGCAGTCAGTTATTGATGCCATTACGCAATACTATACTTTTGATAATGCCAATATTCACAGAGGATTATATTTCCTTAGCGAACTTGCCACCGAACAGTACGAAACCGCGCGTCTGAAGGTAAAAGAATTGATTAACGCCATGAGCGTTTCTGAAATTGTACTGGTGCGTGGAGCTACTGAAGCAATTAATCTTGTTGCATCGTCATTGTGCAGAGCAAAACATTTTAAAGACGGCGATGAAGTTTTGATTTCGCACATGGAACATCATTCTAATATCGTTCCGTGGCAGTTAATGAGCGGAAGGAAAAAGATCAATTTGAAAGTCATTCCAATCACCGATGCCGGTGAGCTGGACATGGAAGCATTTGAAAAAATGTTGAACGAGAAGACAAAACTTGTTTCGGTCGTTCATATTTCCAATTCGCTCGGAACGGTTAATCCTGTGAAAAAAATAATTGATATTGCACATTCAAGAGGCATTCCGGTTCTGCTTGACGGCGCCCAGGCAATTCCTCATTACAAAATTGATGTGCAGGAGCTTGATGCGGATTTCTATGTATTCTCAGGGCACAAGGTTTTCGGTCCAACGGGGATTGGAGTTCTTTACGGCAAAACCGAGTATCTGGAAATGATGCCTCCGTATCAGGGCGGCGGCGATATGATTCGTACGGTGACTTTTGAAAAAACCACCTATGATGATATACCCAGAAAATTTGAAGCAGGAACTCCCAACATTGCCGGCGGAATCGGATTAGGCGCAGCGATCGATTACCTGAATCAGTTTGACCGTACGGAGATTATTAATCACGAAAATCATCTTCTTAAATACGGAACTGAACAGCTTTTGCAGATCCCTGGTCTCCGCATAATAGGAACCGCAAAGGAGAAGGCGTCAGTTATATCATTCGTTATCGAAGGTATTCATCCGTATGACATCGGAACTATAATAGATACGGATGGAATTGCTATACGAACGGGACATCATTGTACTCAGCCCATAATGGACCGTTATAAAGTACCCGCCACGGCAAGAGCATCGTTTGCGTTCTACAATACTGTTGAGGAAATCGATACACTCGTTGCGGGAATTCGTAAAGTAAAAAAGATGTTTGCTTAATGTGAAAATGTCATTCCGAAGGATCCCGAATTTTCGGGAGACTGAGGAATCTTGAAAAAGATAAAGATTTCTCCACCGCCGGGGCGGTGTCGAAATGACAAAATTAATTTTTATTACTTAAAGATGATGGTAGTGAACGATTATGGTTGATAGAGAAAAATTAGAGCAAGCCGTTATATCGGTTCTAAAGACTTGTTTCGATCCGGAGATTCCTGTTGATATTTGGGAGTTAGGATTGATTTACGGAATTAAAATCGATGAAGGTTCTAATGTGTATATTAAAATGACACTTACCTCGCCGGCTTGTCCGGTTGCGGGAAGTCTCCCCGGCGATGTTAAGGATAAAGTTAAAAGTATTAAAGAAGTGAAAGATGTGTATGTGGACCTCGTCTGGGATCCGCCGTGGAATATGGATAAAATGACTGAAGAAGCAAAATTACAATTAGGGTTTTTATAAACTTGACTGTCATTCTGAACAAAGCCGCCGAGGGACTCCTACGGAGAAGGTTCTAAGATTCTTCCCCCGCATTCAGCGGGATTAGAGTGACAGGAATAATAAATGAAAGGAAATACAAATGTTCAACATAAATACAAGTGCGCCAATTTACGATCCTGAATCGGTTCAGCCTATGCGCGACGAACTTATCTTTGTAGGATTTGAAGAAGCAACGACTCCCCAAAAAGTTGATGATCTTTTATCACCCAATGATGATAAAACGGTTTTTGTGATGATAAATTCAGTTTGCGGATGCGCCGCCGGCAGCGCGCGTCCCGCCGCGGCTTTATCTCTTCAGAATAATATTGTGCCGGATAGACTGGTTACTGTCTTTGCAGGTCAGGACCGCGAAGCCGTTGATCATTTAAGAAAAAAATATTTGGGCAGCGTTCCTCCTTCTTCTCCATTTATGGCTTTATTTAAAAACGGGGAGCCGGTTTTCGCTCTTCCTCGCCATCATATTGAAGGTAGAAATGCGCAGGAGATTGCTGAAGATCTCAAGAATATTTTTAATCAGCAGTGCAAAGCAAAAGGACCATCAATTTCTCCTGAAAAATATAAGGAATTGGTTCATGCAGTAGCTTGCGGTTCAAAAATACCATTGAATAAAAATTAATTAAATAGAATACAGAATGAAGTGGTTGTCATTTCGATCCCGCCATCGGCGGGAGAAAAATCTTGCACTACAATAGATTTCCCGGTCGTCATTCGACTGGCTCATGACACTCTAGAAATGACACATGCTTATATCAAATTGTTTCTAATAATTAGGATCTTGAGGTCAGGCAGAAAATGAAATTCAGTGCACAGGAAGAATACGGCTTAAGATGTCTGCTGCGTATCGCAAAATTTTACGCTGTTGAAAAATCTTTGACCATTCCGGAAATCAGCAGGGCTGAGGGAATCAGCGAGCATAATGCCGGAAAAATTCTGCGGGTCCTTCGTATCGGCGAATTTCTTGAAAGCTCGCGCGGACAGATCGGCGGCTATACACTCACGCGTCCCCCGGAGGAAATTTTAGTCGGTGATGTTCTAACTGTACTCGGCGGAAGATTATTTGATGATGAATTCTGCAATACTCACACCGGGGCAATGGACATCTGCACTAATTCGATTGATTGTTCTGTCCGCTCACTCTGGAAGCAGATCCAGGAATCTGTGGATTCAGTTCTAGCCAATATGACGCTGAAAGATCTGATGGGAAAAGAAAACTATTTTTTCGGCGGATTCAGCGGCGGTTCAAAATCAGAAAATGAACTGAAAGAAATTGAATCTTAGTGATTAATTGTTGGTCTTGTGGTAGATTTGAAAAATTCTAAAATGTCATTTCGATGGAGTCCATATAGTTTTCATCGGGACGATTTAGAATTCTTAATAAAATGTCTCTCTACGTTCAACATGACAAATATTTTCTTTAGAGGATTATAACGGCTATTGATCAGAATTAGATTTACTATTACCGGTTATAGATCACAAATATCTTGTAACCGCTGATAACTGCTTTGCAATGTACCGTTCATTTATTTATTTTGTTGCCTATCTGATAAGGATAAATCCTAAATGACAAATATTTTTCGCCGTACAATTCTTTACACTACGCTGTTTATCTTTCTGTCTATCATCTACGGATGCAGCTGCAACTGCGGTAAGGACAGCGATATGGAAAATATGATTAAAGGATATATAGCCGTCGTCGGCAATGAGCCGTTCACTAAACTCGCATTGCAGACGGACGATAATAAAACCTACATACTGGAATGCAGTAAGGAATTAAAAGATGAACTTTGGAAAAAGCAGGGAAGTTATTATTATATAAAATATGGCGAAATGAATAAGGAAGAAGTAGTTCCGACTATCGTGGTCGAGAAAGTTATTCCGTTCACTAAATCCGACAAGTAAATGAAGAAGAATATGAAAACACTCATTAAATATATTTTAATTCTGGCTCTAACATCCTCCTTGTCTTATCCTCAGACATTAACAAAAATTTCAGTTCAAAAAGAAGTTGAATCCGAATTATCAATTACGGAAAGTTACCCGATCGATGCAAGACCTTTGTTGGAAAGATTTAGCCAAGCGAATGGAATTGATCTAAATAATATTGAACCGATCCCGGCTTCTCTTAAAAAAACCGCGTGGAATTTTTCCGTCGGGTCAAAATATACCTGGTGGGCAAGTGATTTAAGAACCGGTGCATCTCCTTCATTCTATCAGGTGAGTGCTACTTGCCAGGCGGTTGGTACCAACTGCTATGTGTTTGTGCAGGACTCACTCTGGACCTCAAGAGTTGACCAGAACGCGGTTGACAGCGTACGAATTGCTTTCGATTCGAAAACTCCAAGCGGTTCTATAAATCCTAATAAAGGTATCTATCAGAATAATGTCGATACTTTTGGAAATCCTCCGAATGTTGACGGAGATTCTAAAATCATAATTTTGATTCTCGATATTAGAGACGGATACAGTGGAAGCGGCGGGTATACTGCGGGGTATTTTTACGGATATAATCAGGGTAACGGAACGTGGAGTAATAAAGCCGAAATTTATTACCTGGACGGGAATCCGTTGAATTTAAAAACCTCGGGCGGACTTACAACCGGCATGAGTACAACCGCGCACGAGTTTCAGCATATGATTCAGTACAACTATCACGGAATTATTTACTCCGGATCGCAGGAAACATTTTACAACGAAGGACTTTCTTTAGTGGCTGAAGTGATCAACGGTTATCCGCTTTATAGCCAGTCTTCTTACTATAATATCAGCACAAACAGATATATGCTTGACTGGAATCCCAACAATAACGCTACTGACGTATTAAAAGATTATTCACGCGCTGCCCGGTTTTTTCTTTACCTCAAAGAACAGTTTGGTGTAGGTGTGCTTAAAGGTATTACACAATCCTCTAAGGTCGGCATGAGCGCGCTGGATCTTGACGCTTTACCGGCTGTCCCGACTTCAAGAAGATTCAGCGATATAGTTGTTGACTGGTGGGTTGCGAATTATCTGAATGACAGATCGGTCGATGCTAAATGGGGTTATATATATCCCAATGTGCCGAAAGTTTCTTCGACTTCAATTTTGAATCCTAATGTAACTTCAAGCGATGCCGTTTATAAACTCGGGGCACAATATTTATCTTTTACTTCGGGTAAAAATTTAAGAATTAATTTCGATACGCAGAATAATGCATCTATTAAATTAAAAGCTATCAAAACAGGTCCGGCAGGCAAGCAGGTGGTAGATGTGACACCGGCTGCGGATTTTAACGTAACAGATTTTGGAACAAATTATACTGATGTCACTTTTCTGATCTGCCAGAATGATTTCGGTTTTATGAACACTTCCCAGGTTAATAAGGGTCCCTATACATATTATTATTACGCTTCGGGTACATACGAAAATAAACCGATAGAAATTGCGTATGACCTCAATCAACCCACTGGTGTTTTTAATTGGCCTGCCGGTGATTCAGTAGCTGTTGTTTTTGATGGTGTTCCAAATACGATGCTTGATTCGATTAGAGTTGCCTTAAGAACCTTGGCACCAATGAACGGAGGAGTTTGGCGCAAAGCAACCACTGGTACTGCATTATTTGGGAAACAATTAGCAGGACCAATAACCGCTACTGGTAAAACGTACGTATCTGGAACTTATCCACCTAGCTGGCCAAACTGGGTTAAAATTGATCTTCGTAGTCTCAAAATTGACGCAGGTTCATCATTTGTAGTTTCGTTTCTGATTGATGGAGCTTATCAAGCAGGCTTATCAACTGGACCAAACAGAATTATGAATACATATCAACCTACTTCCAATGGTTTAACATATACCACAAATAATGGAATCAGGAAATGGTATAATTTCTATGTAGATAGTTCTGCACCCCAAGATTCATTTATTGTTTATTTAATGCGCGCTTATGTTTCTGATAAAACCACTGGAGTTGAAAAAGTAATAGAACTAATGCCGGCGACTTATTCACTCAACCAGAACTATCCTAATCCGTTTAATCCGAGTACTGTAATAAGTTATAATCTTCCGGCTGCGGGTCATGTTTCTTTAAAAATATACGATCTGATGGGAAGAGAAGTGGCAACTCTTGTTGATAAATTCCAGCAGGCGGGCTCTCACAATTCTCAATTCTCCATTCTGAACTCTCAATTTGCAAGCGGTATTTATTTCTATACTATCAAAACCGGAAATTTTATTAAGACTAAGAAAATGGTGTTGATGAAGTAGGCGAGAAGTAAAACAAGAAAAATAGATTGTTGTTAATAAAAAACCCGATTCATCGAATCGGGTTTTTTTTATTATTGGTGCAGGAAAAAACTATTACACTTTTTCTTTCGAGTAGATCATACTCAATTCTTTCGGGGTTCTGCTTTTCCAGGAGCCTTTATGATATGCGTAACCGGCAACTAACGGCATTGCTAATGTAGCTTCGGAATAAACCATCTGCTCGTAGGTAGTTTCAACTTTTCCCCATGAACTTGCCTCTTTTAGAGTTGAACTCGAAAGAGCTCCGTCACGTACATCGGCAACAGTAATCTGAACTGCGTATTTATGCATCGAGGCGTTCTCTTCAAGAAGTTCAGCGGCTACAACAATATCCTGTGTAAAATTTTTAGGAACACCTCCGCCGATCATGAATATTCCCGTTTCCTTATTCTGAAGTTTAATCTGCGTCAGTTCAAGAAAATCTTTTCCCGAATCGATGGATACATGATTATCTGGATTTTTAACCTGATGCATTACAATACCGAATCCAGCGGAACAATCGGAAAATGCCGGAACGAATATCGGGACATTCTTTTTATATGCGGCATAAATTACGCTGTCATCAACTTTCGGACCGCCGTTATCTTCGAGGTATTTTCCGAAATGCCACAGCAGTTCACGTGATGAATATGGTCTCGGTTCCAAAGAATCGAAAATTTTTGCGGTTGTATCATCACAAATGCGGAGTTCGTCTTCATCAATAAATGTATCGTAGATTCTGTCTATATGAAGATCTCGCATAACATTATCGTCAACAAACGGAGTTCCTATGTAATGCTTGAATCCGAGAGCCTCAAAAAAATCCTGATCAACCATAATTGCGCCGGTTGAAACAATAGCGTCGACCATATTATTATTAACGAGATCAAAAACAACCTTCTTGAGACCCGCACTGAAGAGACTTCCGGCAAGTGTGAGTATAACGGCGCATTCCTTATCCTTCAGCATCATATCGTAGATCTGCGCGGCGCGGTTAAGGTCGCGTGCGCTGAATGCCATTTTTTCCATGGAATCTACAAGCTGAATTACATTATGCTCTTTAATGTCTATATGTTGAATAACATTTTTAAGGTAATCTTTTTTTGTTGCCATTAATTCCTCCTTTTTGGTTGGCAAAGATAATGTAAAATCAGAAATTATTTATTAAAAATTTTTCTTCCTATTAAATGTAGCACGGAACTGTTTCCCATTTTAAACGGCTGCTCTTCGAAAAAAATAAATCCAAGTTTCTGATACCATTTCAATGCGGATAGATTCTGCTCCATTACTCCAACATAAATTTCTAAATAGCCTTTTTTCACCGCCTCCCGACAGGATAAGAGAAAGAATTTTTCTCCAATCTGCATTTTCTGAAATTCGGGCAATACGTAAATTGAGGAGAGATAGAATCTGTTCTCACTTTTATTTTCGTTTAATTTGAGCCAGCCAACAATTTCCCCCTCATTTTCTGCTACAAAACAACTGTATTCGGAGTTCTGACATAACTCTATCAAGGATTCTTCAGAGTAGGTTTTATTGAGGTAAAAATCAAGGTCTTCCTGAAGAATGAATGATGAATAAGCTTTTTGCCAGGATAATTGTAGTACATCACGCACTCCCGGAACATCGTTCACATTCCATTTTCGGATATCGGTAGTTCTAATCATAATTAAAAAAACATCTTTGCAAATTTTAAAATTCCCTGCTTCCAGGGTACGCGGTGACTGATGCCGGAGTGATCTTTAAATTTATCCAAGTTTTCGAGATACCATTTATAATTTCTTACCAGAGAATCCTTGTTGGAATATTTCGGAGAGAATCCTAAGATTTTTTCGGCTTTTTCGATGGAGACGAATGAATCCTTTGATGCCGTTTCGTACACCCATTTATAAATAGGGGAAAGTTCTAACGCCTCAAGGAATTTGAGTGTGAGAATAATCGGCGCGGCTGGGAGTCCTATTATCTTTTTGCCGAATCCCGCATAATCCAACACTGCCTGATAATCTTCTTTCATTGTTGTGAATTCCCTGGCGCCTATGTTAAATGTATCATTTGCTGTTTCTTCGGGCAGCGTAATGCATTTGTAAATTGAATCGCATAAGTCCTCTACATCAAGAAGCTGATACCTGTTGCTGCCATCGCCGATCATCGGAAAATTTTTCCCGTCCTTGGCCCAATCATAAAATAAGGCAAAAACTCCGAGCCGTTCGGGACCTATAAATGATTTCGGTCTTATGATTGGTATGCACATTCCCTTGCCGCGGAAATCGAGGCAAATTTTTTCCGCCTCAATTTTTGCTTTTCCGTAAGGTCCAACTCCATCAAGTTTATCATCTTCATATATCGGATGATGATCCGGAATTCCATAAACTGCAGTGGATGATATATGAATGAATCGGGGTATTTTTTTCATGAATGCCTCATGAAGCAGAAGGCGAGTTCCTTTAACTTCCGTTGAATATATTTCCCGGTGTGAATACAGCGGAAGTGCGGCTGCCGTGTGAATTACCAGATCAATTTCTTGAAGAGCATTCTCAACTGTCACGTGATTACGTATGTCGCCTTTTATTATTTTGATTTTATCCTTCATATCCGGATAATCAAATTCGGCAATATCAAGAGAGACAATCTCATGATTTTTATCAACCAGATAACGAATCAGATTTATTCCGAAGAAACCGGCTCCGCCCGTAACCAGAATTTTCATTTACTTCCCATTTATTTTGAACAAATCTAATTAAAAACGGGACTTTAACGCAAAAAAAGGGATAAATATTCAAGAATTGAGGAATTTTTATTATAAAAAATGCGTGTTAAAGATAAATTTTAAACTGATGTTTCTTGACATTCTAACCGTATACAAATATATTTACACCCTTTGAAAAATAGCATTTTGCTTTTGGAGGATGTTTTGAAGCAGGAAAGAATCACAAAATTTATTAAACCGGAAGACGCAAATCAGAAATGGTATGTAATTGATGCCAAAGATAAGATTTTAGGTCGTTTAGCCGCCAAAGTAGCGCGCGTAATTCGCGGAAAAGAAAAAGCAGTCTTTACTCCTAACATGGATACGGGCGATTTTGTAGTAATCATAAACGCCGATAAGGTTCGTATGACGGGTAAAAGGGAATTACAGAAAACCTACTTTACGCACTCAACTTATCCGGGTGGAGGCAGGTTTAGAAGTTACGCGGAAGTGATGGCTAAGAAGCCCGAGTTTGCCGTTGAAACTGCTGTAAAGGGAATGCTGCCTAAGACTAAGCTTGGAAGGCAATTAATTAAGAAATTAAAAGTGTATGCCGGAGAAACCCATCCGCATGCCGCTCAGAAACCAGAAGTATTAAGTTTTTAATGGAGTGATTTAATGACAGATAAAATTTTTGTCGGAAGAAGAAAAAATGCTGTTGCAAGAGTTTATCTCAGAAGCGGCTCCGGAAAAGTTACTGTTAATGATAAAGATTTTGAAGTTTATTTTCCTTTAAAGGAGCTCAGCGAAAATCTGAAGCTTCCTTTTATTGCTACTGAGACAGTTGGAAAATATGATGTTTTTGCAAATACGGCAGGCGGAGGAATCTCCGGTCAATCCAATGCAATCCGTCTTGGTATTTCAAGAGCCCTGGAAAGTATCAACCCTGAATTCAGACCTGCTTTAAAGTCGGGCGGACTTCTTAAAAGAGATCCGAGAATGGTTGAGCGTAAAAAATACGGACAGAAGAAAGCCCGTAAAAGATTCCAGTTCTCCAAGAGATAATATTTCAAGCCCGACTTTTACCGGTCGGGCTTTTCCCAATGGGGAAGTATTCTTACTTAAAAATTTAATTAACATTATTCATACTCTCGGATTTGCCCCCTGTGTCTCACACTAAAAGAGATGGAAGGCAAAGATGAAAAGAGTAGAAGAAAAACAGGAGAAAAAATGCCACGAGTAGAACTCACACAACTTATTGAAGCCGGAGCTCATTTCGGCCACTTAACACGCCGCTGGAACCCTAAAATGAAACCTTACATCTTCATGGAGAAGAATGGTATTCATATTATCGATTTGAAAAAAACACAGGAAGCCGTTGATAAAGCCGCTGATGCGCTTACTGAAATAGTTTCCCAGGGAAAACGTGTTCTTTTTGTAGGGACAAAAAAACAGGCAAAGGGGATTATTGCCACCGAAGCAAGAAGATCTGACAGCAACTGGGTCAGCGAGCGCTGGTTGGGCGGTATGCTTACAAATTTTCAGACAATCCGCAAGAGCATTAAGCATTTGCAGAATATAGAGAAAATGGAGAGCGATGGTACTTTCGAAAAAATCACAAAGAAAGAACGCCTTGTTTTAACACGCGAAAAAGATAAATTGAGAAAAGTTCTTGACGGCGTTGAAACATTAGCTAAAATGCCGGGTGCGCTGTTTATTGTTGATATCAAAAAAGAATCTATCGCAGTTAACGAAGCTTTAAAACTCAATATTCCGATTTTTGCCGTTGTCGATACGAACTGCGATCCTGATCCGATTGATTATATTATTCCTTCCAATGATGATGCTTCGCGCGCTGTGGAAGTTATTACTAAAATTATGGCCGACGCAATTTTAGAAGGCAATGCCAAAGCAAAAGAATTACGCGCTCATGAAGTCGCTGAAAAAGAAAAAGAGAAAAAGGATGAGACGCAGCAGGAAAGCGAAAGAAAAGATACCAAAGGAAAAGTGAGAAGAGTAAGAATTGACGGCAAGGAAGATAGAAGACCTCAGCAGAGAGATAGAAGAGATAACAGAGGCGGTGATAGAACGGCACATAAAGCAGAACCAAAAGCAGAACCGAAGCCGGAAGTGAAAGAAGAGATCAAACCGGAACAGAGTCCTGAGAATAAAACGGAATAGTAGTTAAACTAATATTATTTGAAATTATAGAGGTAGATAAATTATGGCAGTTACTGCAAATCAAGTTAAAGAGTTGAGAGATAAGACCGGCGCAGGAATGATGGACTGCAAGAAAGCTCTCGCAGAATCCGACGGAGATTTTGAAAAGGCAGTTGATATATTAAGAAAAAAAGGCGCTTCGGTTGCAGCTAAAAGAGCTGAAAGAACAGCCAACGAAGGTGTTGTTCTTACTAATGTATTTAATGAAGGCAAATCGGCAGCCATTCTTGAAGTTAATTGCGAAACCGATTTCGTAGCAAAGAGCGAAGATTTTATAAACTTTGCTAACTTTGTATTGGACGTGATCCTAAGCGCTAAACCGGCTGACGTTGAAGCATTGTTAAAATTAAACAAAGACGGAAAAAATGTAGCCGAAGAATTAAATGCGCTTATCGGAAAGATCGGGGAGAAGATTGAAGTTTCCCGATTCGCCCTTGACAATACATCGAACGGAGTGATAGTCGATTATATACACATGGGATCCAAACTTGGCGTGTTGATCGAAGCTGAGAATGTTCCTGCCGATAAAGCCGCTGAGTTCCAGCCCATACTGAAAGACATCGCCATGCAGGTAGCTGCGATGAGACCGCTTTCAATCTATCGTGACGAGGTTGATAAAACGGTAATTGAGAAAGAAGTTGAAATTTATAAAGAGATTGCGCGCAAAGAAGGAAAACCCGAACAGATTCTGGAAAAAATCGCGATTGGTAAATTGAATAAATTTTACGAAGAGAATTGCCTCTTCGAACAGGCATTCGTAAAAGATAATACCAAAAAGATCAGCGGTTTGATTGATGAATTCAATAGTAAGAATTCATCCCAGGCCAAACTTGTCAGGTTCAGACGATTTCATCTGAGCGATGAAAATAAATGATTCTCAAAAAGGTCTTATTTCTAAATAAGACCTTTTTTTTTATATTGGAAAGCAATTATGAAAAAGCATCTTAAATACAAAAGAATTCTGCTTAAACTAAGCGGTGAATCTCTTGCCGGCGCTAATGATTTCGGCATCGATCCTAAAATTCTGGATTTCTTTTCCAGCGAAATTAAAAAAGTTCACGAGCTGGGCGTTCAGGTTGGAATCGTAATCGGCGGCGGCAATATCTACCGCGGTCTGCATTCGGACGGAAAGGGAATCGACAGGGTTACAGGGGATCAGATGGGGATGCTCGCTACCATGATCAATTCACTTGCTCTTCAGAGCGCCTGCGAAGATAAAGGGATTTTCACTCGTTTGATGACAGCGATTAGTATGGAGGCTATAGCAGAACCTTATATCCGCAGAAGAGCAATACGGCATCTCGAAAAAGGAAGAATTGTTATCTTCGGTGCCGGTACAGGGCATCCTTATTTCAGTACGGACACAGCCGCATCTTTAAGAGCGGTTGAAATTGAAGCCGATGCGATATTTAAGGGAACCCGCGTTGACGGTGTTTTTGATTCAGACCCCGAAAAAAATCCTGAGGCCTCACTATTTGAAGAGATATCATATCTCGATGTAATGCAGAAAAATCTAAAAGTAATGGATTTAACCGCTATAAGTTTATGTAAGGAAAATAATCTGCCTATCATTGTATTTAATATGGATAAACCGGATAACCTCCTGAAAGTTATTACCGGCGAGAATATCGGGACTTCGGTTAAGGATTTTTCGAAAACAATAAAAAATTAATTATAAAATTATTGCGAGGATTCTATGATTAACCATCCACAAATTAAAGATGCACGCCATAGAATGGATAAAAGTGTGGAAGCGTTCCGCTCCGAGATCGTTAAGATTAGAACCGGTAAGGCAACTACAGCGCTTCTTGACGGTATTAAAGTTGACTACTACGGAACAATGAGTCCGCTCCATCAGGTTGGAAATGTAACAGTTCTTGATGTCCATACCATTGCTATTACTCCATGGGATAAGAGTATGGTGCAGGCTATTGATAAGGCTATTCTCGCATCCGACCTTGGATTAAATCCTATCAGTGATGGGACTAACATTAAAATTCCGATTCCCTCCCTTACGGAAGAGAGAAGAAAGGATCTGGTTAAACTTGTGAAACGCTTTGGTGAAGATGCCAAAATTGCTTTACGAAATGTAAGACGCGATGCCAACGATCATCTTAAACGAATGGAAAAAGAGAAAGAATTAACAGAAGACGAATTGAAAGAAGCTGAAAAAGAGACCCAGAAACTTACAGATGAACATATTGCTAAGGTCGAAGAGATCATTAAACACAAAGAAAAAGAGATTATGGAAGTCTGATTTGAAGCTGCAAACGGATAGAATTTAGAATTAAGAAAAAACCCCGGCAGAACCGGGGTTTTTTGCTTAAAATCAAAATTTGTGCGGTATTTACAGTTTTTTGTTTGCTAATAAATCCATAATTTTTGAAGGACGAATAAATCTTATTTACGATAGATTCAATTTTAAATTAATCGAGGAATATATTTATATGGGTACAACAAAAGAAGAGGCTCTGCGCTATCATAGCGAAGGCAGGAAAGGAAAAATAGAAGTCATCCCTTCCAAACCTTGTTTTACGGCTCATGAGCTTTCGCTGGCTTATTCACCCGGCGTAGCTGAGCCGTGCAGAGAAATTGAAAAAAATGATGATGATGTTTATAAGTACACTGCAAAGGGCAATCTTGTAGCGGTAGTATCTAATGGAACTGCTGTTCTTGGATTGGGTGATATCGGACCGCATGCAGGCAAACCAGTTATGGAGGGAAAAGGAGTATTGTTCAAAAGATTTGCCGATATCGATGTTTTTGACATTGAATTAAAAACAAAAGACCCTAAGGAAGTTATTAAAACAGTTCAGTTCCTTGAACCTACCTTCGGAGGAATCAATCTTGAAGATATTAAAGCGCCCGAGTGTTTCGAAATAGAAGAAGAATTGAAACGTACGATGAACATTCCCGTTTTCCATGATGATCAGCACGGAACGGCAATAATATCGTGCGCGGCACTGATTAACGCCGCGGAATTAGTCGGGAAAAAATTAGATAAGATTCGCATCGTTGTTAACGGCGCCGGTGCATCGGCAATCTCTTGCTGCAAATTATATGTTGCTGCCGGTGTCAAGGTTGAGAATATCGCTATGTTCGATACTAAAGGCCACGTCAACAAAAAAAGAACAGACTTAAATAAATACAAAGAATTATTTGCTCAGGATAAGCATTATGAAGATTTAGCCGATGGAATGAAAGGTGCGGATGTATTTGTCGGATTATCAAAAGGTAATGTTGTTTCTAAAGATATGGTAAAATCGATGGCTAAAAATCCAATTGTTTTTGCCATGGCTAATCCTGATCCGGAAATAAAATATCAAGATGCGGTAGATGCCCGAAAAGATGTTATCATGGCAACCGGAAGAAGCGATTATCCCAATCAGGTTAACAACGTATTGGGATTCCCGTTTATTTTCAGAGGAGCACTTGATGTACGCGCGTCATCAATTAATGAAGAAATGAAAATGGCGGCAACACGGGCACTTGCCCAGCTCGCGCGCGAAAAAGTTCCTGAAGTTGTGATCAATGCGTACGGCGGCCAGGAATTTTCCTTCGGCCCTGAATATATTATTCCCAAACCGTTCGATCCCCGGGTATTATGGACGGTCGCACCCGCGGTTGCAAAGGCGGCTATGGATACTAATGTCGCAAAAAATCCGATAACCGATTGGGAAGCCTATAAAGTAGAACTTCAGGAGCGTCTCGGATTCTCTACGGAGATTGCCCGTGTTATGGTCCACAAAGCTCAGCAAAGTCCGAAAAAAGTTGTATATCCTGAAGGCGAAGAAGAAAAGATCATCCGGGCAGCCGCAGCAGCGAATGACGAAAATATTGCAAAGCCGATTCTTCTGGGTAATGAAGAAGTTATCAGGACAAAAATTGCAGAAATGGAATTCGACTTGAACAATTTTGAAATAGTTGATCCTGAAACCAGTCCTAAGGCAAAGACATACGCCGATGAATTTTATAAAAGACGGCAGAGAAAAGGAGTAACACCAAGCGATGCAAAAATTTATTTGCGCCAGCCGAATTTTTTTGCCGCTATGATGGTTGAACTTGGTGAAGCAGATGCCATGGTAGGGGGGCTCACGCAGCATTATCCGCAGACTATTCGGCCCGCTCTTCAGTGCATAGGTGTAAAGAAAGGATCGAAACTTGTTTCAGGAATGTATATTGTTATTATTAAGAGAAAAGTATTTTTCTTTTCCGATTGTACCGTAAACGTGGATCCTACTTCTGATCAGCTTGCCGAAATTACAATAGCAACAGCCGAAGCGGTCAAAGCGTTTGATATTGTTCCTAAAATTGCAATGTTGTCTTTCAGTAATTTTGGAAGTACTCCGTATCCGCAGTCAATCAAAGTCGCCAATGCGGTTAAGATTGTTAAAGAACTGCGCCCGGATCTGATGGTAGACGGAGAAATGCAGGCGGATACCGCCGTTGTTGCCGAAAGAATGGCCAAGGATTTTCCGTTCTCAACTTTAAAAGGTGATGCGAATGTTCTCATTTTCCCTACTCTCGAAGCTGGAAATATTTCATACAAACTTCTGCAAAGACTTACGGACGCCACTGTTATAGGTCCGATTCTTTTGGGAATGAACAAACCTGTTCACGTAATACAAAGAGGCGACACCGTAAACGATATTATCAATATGACGGCTATTGCCGTTGTTGGCGCGAATATCCACAAATAGTTTTTATATGCGGGTGTTGGTATCAAAAAAAACCCAGCTTCATTAGAAGTTGGGTTTTTGTTTTTTATATTGCATAAAGATAATTTTATCTTAGCCACATAATACCGGCAAAGTAAAGTGCTAAAAAATATTTTATATATTTCCGGAAGTATCATCATGTTTTTCGCCGGTGTTGTGCTTTACGGAGTTATCCTGAATCTGAAGGAAGTTTCTCTCAGAGAAGCTCTTTTGGAAAAAGGAATTACGGAAGTGAAAGATGTCAGACTGATTGTAGACAGAAAAAATTACAGAATAGAATTGTATTCGGGTAAATTACTGATCAAAACTTATAAAGCGGTATTCGGAAAAAATGCCGGAACGCTTAAGATTTCTGCGGAGGATAATGTAACTCCGATTGGTAATTATAAAATTTGCGCGGTGGATTCGAATTCGAAATATCATAAATTCCTCCACCTTAATTATCCAAACGAGCAGGATGCGGCCGAGGCATTAAAGCAATCCTACATTAATAATGATGAATTCAACGCCATAGTTCTTGCTGATAATAAGGACGAATGCCCTCCCGAAGAGACAAAACTCGGCTCCGCATTAGGCATTCATGGAATAGGAACATACGACGCAATATTCAAGAATCTTCCGTTTTCTTTCAATTGGACAAACGGATCTATAGCAGTCAGTAATGAAAATATTGATGAACTTTTTTCTATTGTAAAAATCGGTACGCCCGTTAAAATAACATACTAGCGGATTTAATTTTTGAAACTAAGATATTTCTATATCATCTTTCTTTTTGCTTCGTTCATAATTTCCGCTCAACCGGAGATTGAATATGAGTTGACCAGCATTCAGTTTAAGGGAAATGAAATATTCTCCGCGTCAGACCTCAGACCATTGATCCAGTCAAAAGAATCCCCCGGTTGGTTATCAAAATTTATGAATAAATTTTCCTCCCTGGGCGGTGAGGCTGTCTATTTCGATTCCCTGCTCATCCCGGGTGACATTAATTCTCTTAAAGCATTTTATCAGTCCAGGGGATATTTCAGAACCCGTATAACAGCCGATCACAGAATTGATTCTGCTGATGGCACCGCCTCGCTTGTTTTTAAGATACACGAATCTCAGCCGGCCTATTTCAAATCCTTTGTTGTAAAAGGACTGGAATGGATAGCTCCATCTTTTCAGGAGACTCTTTATGGACAGATGCATCAGGATACCAGTACTGTTTATGAAGACGCGATTGTGGAGGACAAGAAAAATTTCATATTGAACTTTCTTCGTGACCACGGGTACATGCTGGTTAATACGGATCGGCCCGATATTGTTATTGATACCATTAAGAACAGCGTATCTGTGCTGATGAAATTTGAAACGGGTACGCGTTATAAGATCGGCGAAATTAGAACTAAACGGACGGGAATGGGAGCGGATTATGTCGATGACGAGTTGCTAAAGGAAATTGTCGGAATTAATCCCGGGACCTGGTACAGCAACTATGATATCCAGAGAGGTACCGTACGCTTATTCAGAACCAATTTGTTCTCACGTGCCTCTGTTAACGGTGTTATTGCGGACACAAGCGGTATATACGTTCCGCTGGATATAACTGCCGATATCGGTCTGATGCATGAACTCTCCCCCGAGATGATTGTAAATAATGAGGATAATACTTTTAATTTAGGCTTGGGTTTAAATCTGACCAAGAAAAATTTTCTCGGGGCGGCAAGAAAAATCACCATAGGAACATCAATAGCGGCGCAGAATATCTCTGAATTTATTAAGAATCCCTCTTTTGCGGATTCTACATTTTACGGATACGCGGATGCGAGAATATCGATAGAACAGCCGTTTCTTTTCGGTCAGCCTATCAACTCAAAACTGGAAACATATATCACAACTCAAAAAAGAAAAGATGAATATAATTCTCTGCTATACGGCGCAAAATTCAGTTTCGACTTTGAACTTCCGCAGATCACCTATTTTAATTCATTCAATGCCTATTTCAATATTGAGCGTACAGAATATACTTATAAGCGCAATTACCTTCTTGAGCTGATGAGCCGTTCGTTTCTTTTGAAAGATTATACACAAAGCGCCGCCGATTCTCTGGCAAAAGACAGACTCGATACTACACTTGGCGGGAAACTTGTCTCTGCAAATACTAATGCCACAATAGGCGCCAATCTCGGCGCCAATAAAACAAACGATCCATTTTTTCCTACAAGAGGATATGCTATTTCATTTCTGATCGAAGATGCCAATTCTATTCCGTATCTCTTCAGTAAATTGACGAACTCAGAATTTTCGAGACCGCTTTTTTTCAAAGCTGTAGCCACGGCGGCGCTATATCTTCCGGTCTTTGATTCCAGGGTCGACGCGATAGGACTTAAATTTAAGATCGGGCAGATATTTACTTATAGCGGAGATAAAGCAAATATTTCCTTGAATCAGAGGCTGTACGCGGGCGGAGGCAACTCTGTACGCGGATGGCCCACAAGAGAACTGGTTCCGAGAACGGAAGAATTTAATCTCACGGAAAATCTTAATCAGGGAGACCTTGAAGCCATTCTGATTAGAGGTGCGGCGACAGGCGGATTTTTTCTTTTTGAGGGTTCGGTCGAAATGAGAAACCGCCTGTTCGGACGGTTCGGTTCAGCTCTGTTCCTTGATTACGGCAACACATTTAACAGCCCTAAAGAATTCAGGTACGACGCAATTGCGGTTGCTGCCGGATTCGGTCTCCGTTACTATTCGGATTTTGCGCCGTTCAGGATCGATTTCGGGATTAAGGTTTATGATCCAAGCGACCTACGTCCCATTTCCCAAAAACAATTCTGGAAAGATCTACTACAGTTCCATATAGGAATAGGAGAGGCATTTTAAGATTAGTAAAAAGGCGACCAATATTAGATCGCCTTTCCATCTCTGCATTTACGTTTTTTGTTTCACACTTCCTGATTTTTACACTGCCCCTATTTGTTGTACCAGCATAATTGTTCGTTTCCTTCATCCTCCCGGAATCCTAATATGATTATTGGATCCGTTTTGTGGGGGGATAGGTCAAAAAATCAATCTTGCTTTTCTAAAACAACTATTATTGGAGTTTGAGTTTCCAGTTTTCCTTCAAGTTTCCCGTCTTTAATCTTAAAATATAACTGCGGTAACGAAAGGACATTCTGAAAATTTTTGAATTGTAGTGAATCATTTTTTATAGTATAAATACCTTCAAAAATTTCATCAATTCCTTCGTGTTGTGAGCTCGGTGGTTTCGGCACTATTAATCTACCTCTTACAGTGAAATCAATCGATAGTACCGCGGATATCATTCCCCCATTCGCCAATACATCCCATGAAGCATCATTGGGTAGAGGTTGGGTGAAGGTTGTTGCTAAATAATTACCTGACACACGCAAAGCGTTAGGGTCGTATTGTATTAGCTCATTGAGATTTTCCTTGCATGACATTAATGAGGCTAAAAAGGTTATTGCAAATATTATCCTTAGGATTGTTTTGCAATGATTCAT
>PGYS01000143.1 GCA_002839795.1 Ignavibacteriae bacterium HGW-Ignavibacteriae-3
GTGCTCTTACGGCTATAATGCATATGCGATCATCTGCCACGTCCGCTGAAATGGCAAAAGAATTAGGGCCATTCCCGCGCTATGAGGCTAATTCGGAACACATGCTGAGGGTAATCCGCAATCATAAGCGTGCGGCTTATAATGTACGCAAGGAAGAATACGAAGGTTTATCGATTTATCCGATAGGAATAAATCCTGAGTACTGCCCCTCAGATCTGTTGGAAGCTGCACGGGAAGATGCCGATATCGCTCTTGAACTGGGTGAGAAGTATGGCTTCCGCAACGCGCAGGTAACGGTAATAGCTCCGACCGGAACCATAGGATTAGTAATGGATTGCGATACAACTGGTATCGAGCCGGATTTCGCGCTGGTGAAATTTAAGAAACTTGCCGGGGGCGGTTATTTCAAAATAATCAACCAGTCGATTCCGCCCGCTCTGAAAAGATTGGGTTATAATGAGGATCAGAGCCGAGAGATAATTAAATACGCTAAAGGAGCCGGAACATTGATCGGCTGTCCCCATATTAATCATGAGTCGCTTAAGACAAGAGGATTCAACGAAGAGGTTCTCAATAAACTTGAAACAATCCTTCCCGCGGTTTTCGAATTGAGTTTCGCGTTCAACAAATATACACTTGGGGAGAAATTTCTTAAAGCCAATCTCGGATTTACTGATGAACAGATAAATGATTTTAATTTTGACGTTCTCACTGAACTTGGATTCTCAAAAGAGGAAATTGGATCGGCCAACGATTATGTATGCGGTACAATGACTATCGAAGGGGCACCATTCCTGAAACATGAACATTATCCGGTTTTTGACTGCGCAAATAAATGCGGTAAAAAAGGCTCGCGCTACATTAAAGCAGATGCCCATATTTATATGATGGCTGTTGCTCAGCCGTTCATATCCGGTGCGATCTCAAAAACTATTAATCTTCCAAATAATGCATCAATTGATGATATCAAATATGCATACCTTCAGTCATGGAAACTTGGAACAAAAGCCAATGCGCTTTACCGTGACGGCTCTAAACTTTCTCAGCCTTTAAATACAATGACTGACGAGGAAGTTGAAGATCTATTGGAGAAAAAGGAAGAAAATGATATTGTTAAAATAGCCGAGCGCATTATTCATAGGTACATTGCCAAGAGAAGAAGATTGCCGGACCGTAGAACCGGATATACTCAGAAAGTTAAAATAAACGGACAAACGGTTTACGTGCGGACCGGTGAATATGAAAACGGTCAGATCGGCGAAGTATTTATAGACATGCACAAAGAAGGTGCAGCGTTTAGAAGTTTGTTGAATTGTTTCGCCATTTCAATTTCGCTTGGACTTCAGCATGGGGTTCCGCTGGAAGAATTTGTTGATGCATTTGTTTTCACACGATTCGAACCAAGCGGAGTGGTCTCAGGTCACAGCAGAATAAAAATGGCAACTTCTGTAATTGATTACATCTTCAGAGAACTTGCAGTGACTTATCTTGGAAGAAATGACTTGTCACACGTTGAGGAAACAGAGATAATTAAAAAAATTGATCACCATTCCGTTGTTGAACCGGATTTTGAAAGCGAAGAGATAATAAGTGAAAGAATGATCGAACTTGACAATTCCAAGGAATATGTTGAAAGTTCATTCGATGAGACTCAGAGGGGCCAGAAGGCAAAAGCGATATCGCTTCATCAAAGTGTTCTGAAAGCCCGTGAACGCGGTTATACAGGTGATATCTGCCCCGAATGCCAGAGTATGACGATGGTCCGGAATGGTACTTGTCTCAAATGCACCACATGCGGATCTACAACCGGGTGCAGCTGATTTTTTAGTTTTATTAATTACTTGATTATACTCGAAAAAGGGACTTATGCTTAGTCCCTTTTTCATTATATTTAGAATGTAGTTTCGTTGACTTTTATAACTCAATAGAATACATTTTCACCCTAATTTTTAGCTATGATCGCAGAAAATCTCAAAATAGTTGAAAATAAGATCGCTGAAAGTTGCATCAAGTGCGGAAGGGAAAAGTCTGAAATCAGGCTCATTGCCGTAACCAAAACACAGCCGATAGATGTTATCAAAATTGCGCTTGACGGAGGTGTTAAAAATCTCGGGGAAAACAAAGCCCAGGAATTAAGAGATAAATCGGAACTGATATCAGGCGATTTTCAATGGCATTTTGTCGGGCATCTTCAGTCAAATAAAGTCAAATATGTTATAAAATCGGCCGATTTTATTCATGCTGTAGATTCTATCAAATTAGCCGAAGAAATAAACCGTAGATCAGGGCAGCTGAATAAAATGCAGAAAATTTTATTAGAGATTAAAACTTCTGATGAGGAGACAAAATTCGGACTTCAGACGGAAGATGAAATTTTTAAATTGGCCGAATTTTGTAAGAACAGTTCGAATCTGAATCTGGCTGGGCTAATGACAATGGCTCCGTTTACTGAAAATGAAAGTATAATACGTATTTCCTTCCGGCGCTCAAGAAACCTGATGGAAAAGTTAAATGGAAACGGATATCAGCTCAAGGAACTGTCAATGGGAATGACAAACGACTACGAAATTGCCATCGAAGAAGGCTCCACTATGCTGAGAATAGGGACAGCCATTTTTGGCGATAGAATAATTAATTAAACTCAGGTAAAAATGAAGTTTACTCCGTTTGGAATTAAGACTCAGGAATTCAACAAATCCGTCAGAGGTTTCGACCGTGATGAAGTGAAAGTCTTCCTTGAAAGGTTATCGGATGAATTCGAGAAGCTTCAGAATGAAAATGAAAAATTAAAAGCAGACTTAGAACGCAAGGAAGATCAGCTCCGGGAATTTAAAAGGATAGAAAAAAATCTCCAGCAGGCAATGCTCAACCAGACGGAAACTACAAGTAAAACGGTTGAATCCGCTAAAAAACAGACGGCATTGATGATCAAGGAAGCGGAGTTGAAATCTCTGCAGATAATAGAGAAGGCGAAGGAAAGCTCCAACTCTATTCGCGATGCAGTACTTAAGCTGCGCGAGGAGAAAAAACTTCTTGTTGCCCGAATTAAAGCGATGATTGATACTCAATCCAGCTTTCTTGAGATGAATATGCAGAATATTGAAACACAGCCTAAAAAGAAAATTTCAGCTAAACAGGAAACCAATGCTGACGAACAGTCCGAAATAAATATTGATGATATACTGGAGAAACTTTTATGAGTTCACTTGCCGAAATGATTAAAGAAACACTCTTGGTCATTCGTAATAAAACAAAAAAGAATTATGAAATCGGAATAATATTGGGAACCGGGCTCGGCGGGCTTGTAAAAGAAATATCTGTCGAACATGAAATTGACTACGCTGATTTACCCCACTTTCCCCTCTCAACCGTCGAGTCGCATCAGGGCAAATTGATTTTCGGGAATATCGGCGGGAAAGATGTAGTGGCAATGCAGGGACGGTTTCATTATTATGAAGGATATACGATGCAGCAAATAACCTATCCGGTGAGACTCATGAAAAATTTAGGAGTTCATACTTTGCTCGTTTCCAATGCTTGCGGCGGAATGAACCCGCTCTATCGCCGCGGAGATATAATGCTCATGGCTGATCATATTAATTTACTTGGAGACAATCCTCTCGTCGGTAAAAATGAGGATGAACTGGGACCAAGATTCCCCGATATGAGCGAACCATATAATTTAGAATTGATTAATATTGCCGAAGATGTGGCGCTTGAAAATAAAATTAAAGTCCAGAAGGGTGTTTATGTTGCCGTTCCCGGACCAAATCTTGAGACAAAAGCCGAGTACAGATTTCTTCGCGGCATTGGAGCCGATGTGGTCGGGATGTCAACGATTCCTGAAAATATTGTAGCTAATCATATGGGAATGAAAGTCCTGGGAATCAGTATCATTACCGATGAATGCTTCCCTGATTCTCTTAAACCTGCAAAGGTTGAAGAAATAATTGAGGCCGCAATGCAGGCCGAACCGAAAATGACTTTGATAATGAAAGAAGTAATAAAAAAGATATAATGGAAAAAAAACCTGTATACTATTTAACGCCGGCTCTTCTAACAATAATTATTTTTGCGTCGGACTTTTTGAGCACAGACCTTTTTAAGGCCGGTTACCAGAATTTTTCTGTCTGGTTTGTACTATCAATATTTTCATTCGCTTGCGGGTGGCTGATGAATAAAACCCTCGGGTATAATCATGGGGGTAAAGTAGTTTTTGCGGTTATTGTCGCATCCACATTTATCAGCGTCCTTATGATTTCAATTTTCAGCGGCTATTTCGGATTGAGCGATCTGCTTGTTGAAAATCTTATCCTCTACGTACTCAGGAATATTATGCTCGGCGCGATGGCGTTTTTTGGAATGGCGCTCTCGGAAATAATTATTCTCCAAAAGGAAAATTCTCCGGCTAAAACAAAAGAGGATGATTCGAAAAAAATTATTGAGAATGCCCAGAGAGAAGCGAATCTTCTGATAGAGGAAGCAAAACTGAAATCTGATAAAATGATCTATCAGGTTCAGCAGGGAATGAATGATATGATAGAGAGAAAAAATCAGATAGAAAGAAGACTTAAAGAATTTATTGCGGCGGAACGCGAGTTAATTAAAAAATATGAATCAGACGAAGATTAAATCATTGTTACAATCCACTTATAGAGTCAGAAATGTTTAAGCAATTTGATGAAAGAATTAATTATCCTAAGATAGAGCAGGAAGTTCTCAAATTCTGGGAAGAGAATAAAATTTTTGAAAAAAGCATCTCCTCAAGACCTAAATCAAAAACTTTTACCTTTTACGAAGGTCCGCCCACTGTTAACGGCCGCCCCGGCATTCATCATGTAATGGCCCGAACTTTGAAAGATCTGGTTTGCAGGTACAAAACTCTTAAAGGATTCCAGGTTCACCGCAAGGCCGGATGGGATACGCACGGTCTGCCGGTCGAAATCGCGCTGGAAAAAGAACTCGGATTCGTTCAAAAATCTGATATCGAAAAATATGGTGTCGGCGCTTTTAATAAGAAAGCAAAGGAATTGGTCTACAACCATATTGAAATGAAAGAGGGATGGAGAACTCTCACCGAACGGATGGGTTATTGGATAAATTTGGATGATCCCTACATTACGTGCACTAATGATTATATCGAATCGGTCTGGTGGGCTCTTTCAGAATATTTTAAAAAGGGATTGATTTATAAAGGATTTAAAATTGTTCCGCAGTGTCCACATTGTGAAACCCCGCTTTCATCTCATGAACTCGCACTCGGCTATGCCGATGTTCAGGATCCGAATGTGTATGTCAAGTTCAAATTAAAGGATGAAGATGCTTCTGTTCTTGTATGGACTACTACACCCTGGACTCTAATTTCAAATGTTGCCCTGGCAGTTGGGACAAATATAGACTATGTAAAAATTAAAACAGAAAAACACGGTGTAATGTATCTCGCCGAGGCAAGACTTTCCGTTATTAAAGAGGAATATGATCTGCTCTCTAACTTGAAGGGCGCTGATCTTATTGATAAAGATTATGAACCGCTTTATTCTTTTATCCCCGTTGATAAACGTGCATGGTATATTATCCCGGGTGATTTTGTAAGCACCGAAGACGGCTCCGGCGTTGTTCATATTGCTCCTGCTTTTGGTGCGGACGATTATGAGGTCTCCAAAAAATTCAATCTGCCATTTGTTCAACCGGTTACAAAGAGCGGCAGATTTACTGACGATGTTACGGATTTTGCCGGAAGATTAGTAAAGTCAATGAAATTTGAAAACCGTGAGGAAAAAGGTGTTGATCCCGAAATTATCCGGAATCTTAAAGAACGTAATTTAATTTATAAAGCCGGTAATGATTATCTTCACTCTTATCCTCACTGCTGGCGATGCGACAATCCTCTTATCTATTATGCTCGTGACAGCTGGTACATCAGAACTACAGATGTTGCAAAAAGAATGATCGAGTTGAACAATTCTATCAATTGGTGTCCGCCTGAAGTCGGGTCCGGTCGCTTTGGTAACTGGCTTGAAGAAAATAAAGATTGGTCCCTTTCAAGAGACCGGTACTGGGGCACTCCGCTTCCTTTGTGGCTCAATGACGATGGAGATATTTTTGTCGTTGGTTCAATTTCTGAATTGAAAGAAGGTTTTGTGGAGCGTAACGGTACCAGAGTTTTTGTAAAAGATCTCCCTGAAGAAGAAATTGATCTCCACAAACCATTTGTAGATGATGTTAAATTTGAACGTGACGGTAAAATTTTCAAACGGACTCCCGAATTGATAGATGTCTGGTTTGACAGTGGGGCAATGCCGTTCGCGCAATATCATTATCCTTTTGAGAATCAGGAATACTTTAAGGAAAATTATCCGGCTGATTTCATCTGCGAAGGAATTGACCAGACTAGGGGCTGGTTTTATACACTGCACGCTATCGGCGCTATGTTATTTGATCAGGTTGCATTTAAGAATTTAATTGTGAATGAACTGATTCTTGACAAGCAGGGGCTTAAGATGTCGAAGAGCCGGTCCAATACGGTCGATCCGTTTATTCTGTTTGATAAGCACGGTGTTGATGCCACCAGATGGTACCTTGTTACTACAAGTCCCCCGTGGAAACCGACACTGTTTGATGAAGAAGGAATTGTCGAAGTTCAGCGGAAGTTTTTCGGCACGCTGGTAAATACTTATAACTTCTTTGTACTCTATGCCAATATCGATAAATTCGATTTTTCGGAAAAACTGGTGAATTACAAAGACAGGCCTGAAATTGACCGGTGGATCATATCTAAGCTCAATTCGCTCATAAAAGAGTATGACAAATTGATGGAGGAATATGATGTAACGAAAGCGGCACGGCTGGTTTCAAGTTTTACTATCGATCAGCTTTCGAACTGGTATGTAAGAAGGAGCCGAAGAAGATTTTGGAAATCGGAAATGAATATAAATAAACAATCGGCCTACCAGACTCTTTATGAGTGTCTGGTTACTATAGCAAAATTGACTTCTCCGTTTGCCCCGTTCTTTACCGAAGAATTGTACCAGAATTTAAACCGGGCAACTAAACGGGAAAATTTTGAATCCATCCACCTGGCTGATTATCCGCAAGATACTTACTCGGAACCTGAACTTGAAGTGAAGATGGATGTGGCCCAAAGGGTAGTTTCTCTTACCCGGGCTGTTCGTGCTAAAAATAATTTAAAAGTCCGGCAGCCGTTGCTCAAGATGATGATTGCTGTTGATAAAAGCAGGAGAGAAGCGCTTCAGAAAATGAGTGAGGTGATTCTTGAGGAAGTTAATATAAAAGAGCTTATAGTTCTTGAAGACGATTCTGCGATTGTTAATAAATCGGCCAAACCGAATTTCAAAGTGGTTGGACCAAAATACGGGAAAATGGTTAAGGCGCTTACCAACGCGATAAAAGAGATGGACAAAAACGCTGTTCAACTGCTGGAGACAACCGGCGAATATGAAATGACAATTGAAGGGCAGCCGTTGAAAATATCGCGCGAGGACGTTGAGATAGTCA
>PGYS01000144.1 GCA_002839795.1 Ignavibacteriae bacterium HGW-Ignavibacteriae-3
GTCTGAATTTAGGAAGAACATTCTGAACAATTCCGCCTGCATTCATTTCACGTTCAAAAATTGTCACATCAAACCCTGCCTTTGCTAAAAAATATGCAGCTGATAATCCCGAAGGTCCCGCTCCTATTACGGCAACCCTGATGTTATTCTGAATCTTTAAAAAATCAAAATTGAATCTCGTTAAATAAACCCGGTAGCCATTTTCCGCCGCTTCCTTTTTCAGGTCTCGTATAAGTACGGGATCGTCATAATCCCATCTTGTGCAGTGATACATGCACTTGTGGTCGCAGATATAGCCGGTTATATGAGGTAGCGGATTTTTTGAAACGATCAGTTCATACGCTTCATCATACCTTTTTTGTTCAACCAGCTTAATGTATGCGGCTACATCCTGATGGATCGGACATGCCTCCTGACATGGCGCAATAAAGCAGTCGAATTGGGGTAAGCTTTTCTGAATTTTGATGGATTTTATCTCACGCTTCTCTTTCGAATAATTTCTCTCGGACAGGGAAACCTCTGCCAGTGTGTTAAGCGCTGCTAAATTTATCTTATCACCGCGTTTATTTTTCACATAATTCTTTTCAGCGGTTTCCGCAATTTGCAGTAATCGTAAATAACCCCCGGGCTTAAGTAAATCTGTGGCAAAAGTTATTGGTGTAATGCCGGTCTGAATAATTTCCTGGATGTTGTTGTTGTTTGCTCCGCCGGAATAGGAAATGTTTATCCCTCCATTGAATTCGGATGCAAGTTTGTATGCCAGATTAATCGTAAGCGGAAAGAGGGCTCTGCCTGACATATACATATCATTTCCGGGCATTACATGGCTTGTGTTTTTAACTCCGAGAGTGTTGGAAAGTTTTATTCCGAAAACTCTGTTGTATGCCGAGGCGAATGAACGGAGTCTGTTAAGCATCGGAATGGCATCTCTGTACTGAAGATCATGGTCAAACGAACTCCGCTCAAGTTGAATGTATCTGTACCCAAGTTTGTTCAGAGTACTGTTTACGAAATCATACCCGAGAAGTGTGGGGTTTAACTTCACATAAGTGTGCAGATTTTTCTGCTGGATCAGATGTTTGACAATTGCTTCTATATCTTCAGGCGGACAGCCGTGCATCGTGGAAAGTGTTACAGAATTGGATATGAAAGGTGAAATATTCTCGATTTTTTCTGCTAAAGAATCAAGCTTAATTTTAGTGATCCCAAGATTTTTCCCCATCAAATCGATAATTGATTTTTCCCTGAGCATCCCGCAAAGAATGGATTTGCATGACTTAAAAACCTGATTATTTGTTGCGTCTTTTAACTCTTCAATGAACCTGTCCATTTTTTCCGATTTTATTCCATCCAGATCATAGCCAACGCTCATATTGAAAAGAAATCCTCGCTCATAACCCGAGAGGTCAAATATATTTTTTAATAAATGGATAAGAATCCACGCCTTTATATATTCAGCATAAGAATCGTCAAGCGAAAGTTCCTGTGACCATTCAACATTATATCCTTCATCATTGGCGTCAATACATGGTTTTTCAATTTCAAGATTATCAAGTTTCTGAACTGTTTTGAGCTCAAAAAACCTGCCGCCTGTAAGATATGCGCTAATTAAATTCTGGCACAGCTGTGTGTGCGGGCCCGCAGCAGGTCCAACAGGAGTATCCAGGCTCTCACCGAATATTTTGTCATCGTTATTATTTTTGGCAGAGTAAAATTTACTTGAGGGAATCCCGAATATCGTTTTATGACGAGTGTATTCCTCTAGAATCCAGTTGGCCATTTGTCCGAATGGGATTGGCTGCATTTTGTCTGACATAAAAAATTCCATCAATATTTATGCTCAATATAAGATAAACTGGTATTAAGTGTGAAGGTAATTTTGTAATTTAGAAACACGATAATGCAGCTATTTTACGCGTTTTGTTAGAGATTTATACTGATTCTCATTTTAATCTGTACTGAAAGTAAAATTATTTCAAAATAAATATGGTACCATAATGGAAAATGGATTAAAGGAAAAACTGTTTAGCTCAATTGAATCGGAAAAGGAAAACCTCTTTAGTCTGATTCAAAGATTAATTCAAATCAAAAGCTACAGCGGCGAAGAAAAGGAAATTGTTGAATTCATCGTTTCAAAAATGAAGGAATATGGCTTCGATGAAGCATATCATGACGGGTTTGGTAATGCGATAGGAAAAATTGGAAACGGTCCGATTAAAATAATGTATGACGCCCATATAGATACTGTTAGAGTTACTGAGACTGAGAATTGGATTCATCCTCCGTTCGGCGGTGAAATCGTAAATGGAAAAATGTACGGCAGAGGGGCGGTAGATGAGAAACCCGCTATGGCCGGATTTATGATTGCCGGCAAAGTGTTGAAGAAGATTTACGGCAGCGATTTTCCATTCACACTCTATATGGTCGGATCTGTCCTTGAAGAGGACGCAGACGGTTATCCCCTTTACCATATAATCCGGAATGAAAAAATTAAACCTGATTATGTTGTTCTCGGCGAACCGACGGATCTGAAAGTTTACCGCGGTCAGCGCGGCCGAATGGAATTGAAAATTACTGCTACCGGAAAATCGGCCCATGGCGCGCATAATCATAAAGGAATAAATGCTATTTACAAAATGATGCCGATAGTTGCAGATATCGAAAAACTGGATAAAAAATTAAAACCCAAAAGTCCGCTTGGGAAAGGATCAATTACTGTAAGTCAGGTTGTTTCAAAAGCCCCGTCGATGTGCTCGGTGTCCGATTATTGTCAGATCCATCTTGATAGAAGAATGACAATCGGTGAGAACAAAAACTCGGTTATTAAAGAATTGAAAGAAATTATGAAGAAACATAAGAGTGATGCAAAGATCTCTGTGCCGGATGTTGAAGGAATTAGCTGGAAGGGAACGAAATTCAGTCAGGAAGCCTATTTCCCTACATGGGTTTATGATGAAAAGCATCCGCTTGTTGATGCCGCGATGAAAACATCCATGGCGGCTATTGGAAAAGCTAAAAGCGGCGTCTGGAGTTTTTCAACCAATGGTGTAGCAACTGCCGGCCATTTTGGAATTCCGACGATCGGTTTTGCTCCCGGAAGAGAAGAACTTGCGCATTCTTCAAAAGAAGAACTTGTGCTGAATGATCTTTTGAAGGCAACGAAATTTTATTCGCTTTTCCCGTTTGAAATGATTAAAAACATTAAAAAATAATATCTGGAGATAAAATGGAAACGAGATTCAAAGGAAGACACTTCATTACAGAAGATAACTGGACTAAAGAAGAACTTGATATTGTTTTTGATACTTCGTTCGATCTTAAGAAAAAATTCTATGCGGAAGAACAGACTCTCTGGCTGCCATATAAAACTTTATTCATGATGTTTTTTGAACAGTCTACGCGTACCAGAAATTCCATGGAAGCAGGAATGACACAACTCGGCGGACATGCCCATGACCTTACTCCGGATAAGATGCAGATAACCCACGGCGAGGTGGCTAAAGACACCGCGATCATTCTAAGCAGAATGGGGCACGGTATCGCATGCCGTAACTGTTTCTACGGAGTTGGAAATAAATATTTAAATGAACTCGCCGCAAATTCGAGAAAACCTGTTATGTCCCTCCAGGATGATGTTTACCATCCTTTCCAGGGACTTGCGGATCTGATGACAATATTCGAACACCTGGGAAGAAACACTAAAAAATTGAAAGTTACAGTGTCATGGGCTTATGCTACAACACATTCAAAACCGTTGAGTGTTCCTCAGACTCAGATTCTTCTTTTCCCTCGATATGGAATAGATGTTACAGTTGCACATCCTAAAGAATTTCCTCTCAGCAAAAATATTGTTGAGAAAGCTCAGAAGAATGCAGCCGAAGGAGGAGGTAGTCTCAAATTCACAAATAATATGGATGAGGCTTTTGAGGGAGCACAGATAGTTATCCCTAAGAATTGGGGCGGATTCGGTTATTACGATGAAGAACATTATCTGGCGAATGAAGATGAATGCAAGAAAGAAATGAAATCAAATCTGGAAAAATATAAGGGATGGATCTGCGACGATAAGAGAATAAAACTTGCTGATAAAAATGTTAAACTGATGCATGCTCTTCCGGCCGACCGCGGAAATGAAGTGACCGATGAAATTCTTGATAACCCTGATATTTCTATTGTTTTTGACGAAGCAGAAAACCGTCTTCATACAGCTAAAGCAATAATGGGATTAACCATGTAACTCAAATTGTCATTCTGAAGCGCGAGCAAAAACACTGAATCATTAAACAGAACATTGTTCAGCACCAATTGAATGGCCGGGGTAATCGATGACTAAATACTCTTACAAATGTTTTGACTGCGGGAAATATTACGGCAAAGATGAAATCGAAAAAAACCTGATTTATCTTTGTACTGAATGCGGAACCGTTGAAAAAAATCAGCCGCTCCGCGGAATTTTAACCCTTGAATACGATTACGAATGGATACGTAAGAGTTATAGCAGGGAAGGATTTTTGAAATTTAAACCCGGTAAATTCTGGCAGTATGATTATTTATGGCCTCTTGATTTTGATGATCGGAAAATTAAATTCATTGACGAGAAATTACTGCAGAAAATTATTCTTGATCCGAACTGCATCCAGGAATTATCATACGAAGGAAAAAATTTTTCGGTTCTTGACGACACACGCAACCCGACATTATCATTTAAGGACAGGGCCTCAAGTCTTGTTGTACTGAAAGCTTTACAACTGGGAATCAAGGAGATTGCCGCTGCCTCAACCGGTAATGCCGGTTCCTCACTTGCCGGAATCTGTGCACGCTTGGGATTGAAATCAATAATATTCGTTCCCAAAAATATTCCCGATGCAAAGAGGATTCAGATTCAGTCTTACGGGGCAAATCTGTTTTTGGTGGATGGAGATTATGACGCTGCTTTTGACGTCTGCCTCGAACTTTCAGCAAAGAAAAAATGGTACAGCAGAAACACGGCCTATAATCCGCTCACCATTGAGGGAAAGAAATCCGCCGCCTATGATATTTTCATTTCTTCAAATGGTGTAATGCCGGATACTATTTTTGTTCCGACCGGTGACGGCGTTATCCTCTCTGGTTTGTATAAAGGATTTAGCGAGCTGCTGGCGATTGGCTGGATAGAGAAAATTCCCAAATTGATTGCCGTGCAGGCTGCGGGCAGCAACGCATTAGTAAGATATTTTGCAGATAAAAAATTCGAGTATAGACCGGCAAAAAGTATTGCGGATTCAATATGTGCCGGTGCCCCCAGATGTCTGTACATGGCTAATGATGCAATCCGGAAATCCAATGGAGGAGCAGTGGAAGTAAGCGATGAAGAAATACTGGATGCTCAAAAGTATGTCGCTCAATATTATGGAATACTTCTTGAACCATCCTCATCTTCAACGTTTGCTGCCTATAGAAAATATCTCATCTCTGATGATTCCATTAATGAGAAAGTTCTATTGCTCTTTACCGGTAACGGATTGAAAGATACTTCAGCGTTGAATAAGTGGAATAATAATTTGCTCCCTGTGAACGAAATTGCGATAAAAAAATATTTTAATATGTGATTCATAGGCTCTCCATTGTAATAGAAATCCGGAAGATATTATTAGGGACAAAGTTTGTATGCTGTTTTAATTCATATGGACGCGGAATGAAAATTAACGGACTTTTAATAGCTGCCGGTTTATCTGAAAGGATGGGGGAATTTAAACCGCTGATTAAATATGATGGCGTTCCGTTCATTGTTGTCATTGCTAAAAAACTTCTCACAGTTTGTGAAAATGCGATAATTGTTACCGGCCATAAGAGCGGCGAAGTCGAAGCTGCAATCAAGCATGCTTTTCGTGAAGACCCGTTATTTCATCGTGTTAAAACTATTTGGAATCCGGATTATGAGAAGGGAATGTTTACGTCGCTTCAAACCGGAATTAAGGAACTTCGGGAATCAGACTGGGTTATTTTTCATTTCGTGGACCAGCCGTTCCATAAAGAAAAATTCTATTATGAATTGGTAGATCAGATTGATGAAAAATTTGATTGGATTCAGCCCGTTTATGATGGCAGCGAAGGCCATCCTGTAATATTCAGCAAAAATATTTTTCTAAAAATAATCAGTAGTCCCCGGGAATTTTCTCCCCGCATGATACGTGATGACGGTTATACAAAAAAGAAAAAATGGGAATGCGGATATTCAGAAATTTTGGAGGATTATGATACTCCGGAGGATCTGGATAATTTAAATAGATAATCAATAAAAATTCCTAAAGATTTTTAACTGCAAGCTGCCCGCATGCAGCGGCAATATCGTCACCCTGTGTTTCCCTTATCATTACAGTAATATTATTGTTGCGGAGTCTATCGGCAAATTCGTGAATCCGATCCATTGAAGTGGACTCCAATTCGGCTGAAACCCCCCCCGGATTCATATGCTTAATGCTGTTGAACGGAATTATATTAATCTTCGATGGCAGAGAACTGCAGATTGCAGTCAAAGCTTTAATGTCTTTGTCACGGTCATTAAGATCCTTCAGCATTGTGTATTCAAATGTTATGCGGGTTTTAGTTTTCTTGGCATAGAATTTCAATGCTTCTATATTCTCCTTGAGAGAATATTTTTTATTAATCGGCATTATTCTGGTGCGGATATCCTCAAAGGCCGAATGGAGTGAAAAAGCAAGTTTAACACGAAGGTTTTTTTCTGCAAGGTCTGTGATTCTGTTCGCAATGCCGGCCGTGGAAATAGTAATTCTTTTTCTGCTCAATCCTTTAGTAAGTTCATGTGTAAAAATCTCAACGCTTGTTAATGTCGTCTCATAATTTAACAGGGGTTCGCCCATACCCATAAAGACAATATTCGTAATATTCTCTTTGCCGTATTCCTTTGCGGCCAGCAGATATTGATCGACAACTTCCCCCGAAGACAGATTCCTTTTATATCCCATTAATCCCGTCGCGCAGAATTTACAGTCGAGTGGACACCCGACCTGAGTAGAGATGCACAAAGTATTTCTCTCTTTTTCCGGAATCACCACCGATTCAATTTTTCTGTTATCGAAAGTTGAAAAGAGAAACTTTTTTGTCCCGCTGGAGGAACTCTCTGTCGTAACCAGTTTAAGTGTCGTAAGTTCACAATTCGATGAGAGTTTGGCCCTTAGCTCCTTTGAGAGGTTCTGCATTTCGGCAAAATCTGTTGCGATATGATTATACATCCAGTTAAAGAGCTGCTCGGCCCGGAATTTTGGTTCATTGATTGAAT
>PGYS01000145.1 GCA_002839795.1 Ignavibacteriae bacterium HGW-Ignavibacteriae-3
TTATTCAATAAAAGGCAAGGATCATGAAACCGATAAGATATTTAACAGTCCTTACACAGTTTGTACTCCTGTTAGTGTCCGCTGACAAAAGACACGCCCAGGAAAAACCGATTCAACTTGCTCTATTCAATCCTGTTCAATTATTCAGTGAGAACATTCCAATTACGGGTTTAAGGATCAGTCTTCTCTACGGAAAGAACACAACAGTTTCCGGATTAGACTGGGGCCTGATAAACCACACAACTTCGGGTGTATCGAAGGGAGTTCAATTCGGCCTCGTCGGATTGAATGATGCTGATTTCATGGGATGGCAAAATAACTTTGTCAATACTACACAGGGAAGATTTGAGGGACTGCAGTGGGGATTTGTAAATTATGCGGGAACAGTAAACGGGGTTCAGATTGGATTTGTGAATTATGCGGAGAATATGACCAAGGGTTTACAAATCGGTTTGGTGAATATCATTAAACACGGAGGACAGTTCCCGTTTTTCCCGATTGTCAACTGGGCCTTCTAAATTTGTTGCAATTATAAATTTTGTGCATACAAAACTTAAAACCGGAATTTGATTCCTCTCAGCCGTTTCGTAACTTTACGCCTTAAAAATAGACGGTATTTCAACGGAAAGGTGGTCCAGCCAAAGGCGGGATGGTTGTCATCGCATTGCGAAATCCCGCGCTGCGGGAAATGCGGCGGTCTCAGTATGTACTCAGTTTAAATTATAAAAAGTCTGTTAAAAAGAGATATTATATTGGCCATACGGTTGATTTAGAAAAAAGGCTGAAGGAACGTAATTCAGGGAAAACGAAATAATATCCCTTAAGAGTGGAATAAAGTTCCAGTAATTGATTGATACGGAAAGGTGGCAGAGTGGTTGAATGCGGCGGTCTCGAAAACCGTTTGGCGCGTTTCGTGTCACGGGGGTTCGAATCCCCCCCTTTCCGCAGAATTAACTAATAAATATTTATAATTAAATAGAGAAGCAGTCTGAATTGATTAAAAAAATATTTGACAAAATCAAAAGGTATTACCGGGCCAAAAAAACCGTATCCAAACCGGAAATAAAATCTAAAACTGAGTCTAAAACTTCAACTCGTGTCCGCAAACCAGCCACGAACGATAAATCGGCAGGATCCGGTTCTGCGCCTGTACAGCGTAAAAAAGAAACGCCCGAAGAGTACCGATTAAGGCGTGAAAAACGTTCTAAAAATAAGGCGAAGACCGCCACTCCCACTCTTGAAAAAAAATCCGAAGCCGAAGTTAAAATCACCGAGCCGTGGAATGAATCGGAATTTAAAGTCCCTGTAGCAGACGGCAAAATAAGGTTCCATGATTTGGAGATGTCCAAAGAAATTCTTCATGCAATTTTTGATTTAGGTTTTCAGTATTGTACTCCTGTACAGGGTGAAGTGCTTCCAAAATCTCTTTTGGGAGAAGATATCACAGCCCAGGCACAGACCGGCACAGGAAAGACGGCGGCGTTTTTAATTACAATATTTAATCACATCCTTAAAAATCCCCTTGATAAAAAACGAAAGCACGGCACGCCCCGTGCATTAATCCTTGCGCCGACGCGGGAACTTGTTCTCCAAATCGAAAAAGATGCGAGGGGTATTGGACCTTATGTTGATTGTTCCATCTTATCGCTTCTTGGAGGTATGGATTACGAAAAACAGATGAAAATTCTCAAAAGCGAAAATTGTGATATTTTGATCTGTACCCCGGGACGCCTGATCGATTTCATGCGCAAGAAACTGGTAGACCTTAGTAAAGTGGAAATATTGATTATAGATGAAGCTGACAGAATGCTTGATATGGGTTTCATACCTTCTGTCAAGCAGATCGTTAATAATACTCCTTCAAAATCAAAACGCCAGACAATGTTCTTCAGCGCAACACTTACAGGCGATGTAAAAAGGCTCGCCGAATCGTGGACCAGGCAGGCTTTCGAAGTCACAGTAAAACCTGATGATGTAGCAGTTCAGTCTGTTGAGCAGATTACTTATATAACTACAATCACGGAAAAGCCGACTCTGCTCTATAATCTTATAATGCAAAAAAATCTTGAGAGAGTTCTTGTATTTGTAAACAGAAGACACCACGCGCGGAAATTGAAAGAAACATTTGAAATGTACGGAATCAGCTGCGCTCTTCTTTCGGGTGAAGTTGATCAGAGCCAGAGAATAAAACGTCTTGAGAAATTCCGTGAGGGAAAAATTAGAGTGCTGGTTGCCACGGATGTCGCATCGCGCGGTATTCATGTGGAGGCAATCTCGCATGTAATAAATTATAATATGCCTCAGGATGTTGAGGAGTATGTCCACAGGATAGGTCGTACGGGACGTGCCGGCGCCTCCGGAATTTCAATTAATTTTGCCGATGAAGAGGATTCATACGAAATTCAGAAAGTTGAAGAATTCCTCGGTAAAAAAATTGAATGTATATTCCCTGAAGAGGAATTGTTGATTCCCATTCCCGAAATACACCGTAAAAAGGTAATTCACAAACCGCCGCAGAAAAATGTCAGGAGAGATAGAAAAGGACCGCGAAGAAAATAAGAGTTTATTCCACCTCCAATCTTTACTGAACTAATTTTGAAATTTCAAAATCAGTCCGTGCGGGTATTTTATTCGGCACGGACTTTTGAAACTTTTCAAATTCAGCAAGCCCGAATCCGGATTCTAATTTATTTTTTTCAACAACAGATTTTAGCCAGTTAAGTTCATATAAATGAAGTTCTTTATCTGAGCAGGCCAGTTTTATTCCATCCTTTATAAACGCCTTGGCTATTTCCTTTTTTGAAAAAACAGGTGGCTCTTCAATAATATATTTATTTATAAGAATTTCATCGATCGCTTCTTTAATAAAATTCTGATCGAAACCCAGTATCGCCGAAATATCCATTAAAAGTTCTCTTTCTTCCTTCCTTATAATTTTATCCTTGCCGATCAGGATTAATAATCCCTTTATATAGTTGCTTTTGTCTTTTAGGGTTAATTTCATGAAATCTCCGTGTAATTGAAAAATATTAGCAATTATTTCCTAATTTAGATGCAAATTTAAGCAGGTTGTCGCAGAATATATGGAAATTATAGGAGAATATATGGATCATCAAATTGGCTCTGTAAATCCGGCAACAGGGGAAAGTCTGGGTTTTTCAAAACTGCAGACAATTGAAGAGTTGGGCGAAATGATTCTTCTTGCTTCCGAAACTCAAAAATATTGGGGAGAACTTCCTGTAGACGCGAGAATAAAATTGGTTCTAAAGGTAAGAGATTTTATTGTTGATAATGCCGACCGTATAGCGGACACAATCTCACGGGATAATGGAAAAACAACCGTTGATGCTATGGCCACAGAAGTTGTGCCTGCGGTAATGGCGGTTTCCTATTATTGTAAAAATGCCGAACGGTTCCTTCGAGATAAAAATGTGAAAAGCGGCAATATAATTCTGATCAATAAAAGAAGTAAAATTATCCGCGTGCCATACGGTATTATCGGAATTATTTCACCCTGGAATTATCCTTTCTCTATTCCATTATCGGAAGTAATAATGGGGATACTGGCGGGTAATGGAGTTATATTAAAAACTGCCTCTGAGACACAGATGGTCGGACTAATACTCAAGGAAGCGATAGAATATGCAAAACTTCCGCGCGGTATTTTCAATTTCATTAATCTGCCGGGAAAAATTACCGGGGACGCATTTTTAGATTTGGGAATCAACAAAATATTTTTCACCGGATCAGTAACCGTTGGAAAATATATTATGGAAAGGGCCGCAAAATACCTTACCCCTATTTGTCTCGAACTGGGGGGAAATGACGCGATGATTGTCTGCGAAGATGCAGACCCGTACCGGGCTGCGGTAGGAGCCGTCTGGGGCGGATTCCAGAATGCAGGACAATCGTGCGGCGGAGTGGAGCGGATTTATGTGCATGAAAAAATCTATAATCAATTCATGGAGGTACTTAAACAAAAAATAGAAAGTTTAAGAATTGGAATCGGTACTGATTATAATTCCGATATGGGATGCATGACTACTTTGCGGCAGACCGATACGGTAAACAGACATATCAAAGACGCTCTTGATAAGGGGGCAAAGATTTTTGCCCAGTCACAAATCTCATTATCCAATTCTCTTAAGCAGATCCTGCCTGCCACAGTGTTAATAGATGTAAATCATCAGATGGATGTTATGCGTCATGAAACATTCGGACCGGTTGTGGGAGTAATGAAGTTTTCCGATTACGGTGAAGCTATTAAGCTGGCCAACGATTCGTATCTTGGATTAACCGGATCAGTGTGGACAAAAAATTCCAAACGCGGTGAGGAGCTTGCCAGAAATATAAAAGCGGGTGTGGTTTCCATTAATGATCATCTCATGAGTCATGGCCTGCCGGAAACACCGTGGGGAGGATTTAAACAATCTGGGATCGGCAGAACACACGGCGCTCTTGGATTTGATGAGATGACCCAGCCGCTGACCATTGTAAAAGATGTTATGCCGTTCGTTAGAAAAAATCTCTGGTGGCACCCTTTCAATAAAAGTATTTATGGCGGATTGAAAGGGATTCTCTATTTTTTGTACGGAAAAAAAATCACATTAAGATTTCAAGGTGCCGCTGCGTTTCTTAAAATAGTGCCGAGAATATTCAGGAAAGATTAATTTTTTTCACCGGTTTTCTTTTTATTCTTCATCTCCTCAAATTTATTTTTGAATTTGTCAATTATTTTTTTAGCCCATAAAAATTCAGTTGCAAGTATTGAAAGACCGAGCGGAATAACTATAAACGCAGGACCGGGCAGAGCTATCATCGCAATACCGATAATCACTATGGTTCCGCCTATAATTCCTATTAGTATTCTCTTAAGCTGTTTGAGCGATTTTATTAGCATATAAACTCAAAAATTAATTAATGGATTTGATGACATTTATAAATTAAATTCTTGGATCACCATAAAGATAATTGCCTGAAATTATTTTAAATGCGTCTGAAGTCTTTTGTCCGGGTTTGCCATCCGTCAGCAAATAAATGCCCGGAAACTTGTTTAGGAATATTTGAAGTTCCTGCCCGTACTCGGTCTCTTTGGAAGAATAATACAGAATAGGTTTCTTGGGAATGGTTGCATCAACAAAATTTATCATTCCCTTTTCAGACATTCTTCTTAAAATTACTCCGGCCCCTATCTGGTTCGAAACTGCGGTATCAGACCATCTTCCGTCAGCAATATATTTACCTTTTATATAATGGCCGGAACCGCTCCATAAATAAGGCGACAGAACCTCAGGGTGGCGGCCCCGGTAACCCCATCCGTTGTATTCCTCAATCTTATAAAGAACTCCCGCGAGTCTCCAGTCATTCCATCTGTCAAGCTTTTGGAGTTTTAGTGAATCCTCCGCACTTTGTTCCCATGTGAACGGGGGATTTCCACTGACTGGTCTTCCTGCAGGGACATGGGTTGTTCTTGAACTCAGAGGATCTCCGTTATGAAGATGACGGGTAAAGTTGAGAGATGATTCCATATTGTGAATGGCTGCGATAAAAAACCAGGGGATTCCCAGTTTAGTTTCAACATTCCGGTATCTTGATTGGTCATTTGTAATTCGGGAAATAATATTTTCTACTTCAGCCAGTTTCTCCGGTTTTATTTGGCATTGATCGAACAGACCCTGGTATTCATCACGTAAATTTTGTGTAAGATTTATAGCCGGCATTTTAACCTCCTTATTTTTTTACTTGAATTTATAAAATAAAAAAAAGAGCCGGCTGATCATCCGGTTCTTTGAGTGTTAAAAAACCGGATTAATTCCCATATTATAAAACATGAATGAATATAGATCAGTAACAAGTTCAATCGATTTTGAAGTACTCGTCCCCGCTCCATGACCGACTTTTGTTTCAATTCTTATTAATGCGGGATTCTTTCCGCCGTTCATTTCCTGGAGCGTGGCTGCATATTTAAAAGAGTGTGCCGGGAATACCCTGTCATCATGGTCAGCAGTAGTAATCAGAGTGGCAGGATAATTCACACCTTTTCTTATATTATGAAGAGGTGAATATTTTAACAGGTATTTGAACTGTCCGGGATCATCGCTCGATCCGTATTCAGATACCCAGGCCCACCCGATTGTGAATTTATGAAATCTGAGCATATCCATAACGCCCACCTGGGGAAAAGCAACGCGGAACAGGTCAGGACGCTGGTTGATGACCGCACCGACCAGTAATCCGCCATTGGAACCTCCCTGAACAGCAAGTTTTTCCGGTTTGGTATATTTCTCTTTTATTAAATATTCGGCCGCAGAAATGAAATCATCAAAAACGTTCTGTTTCTTTTCAAGCATTCCGGCTTTATGCCATTTCTCTCCGTACTCGCTTCCGCCGCGCAGGCAAGCCGAGGCATATATTACTCCGTTATCCAGCAGAGGAATTCTTGAGACGCTGAATGAAGGCAGTATGGCGGCGTTGAAACCCCCGTAGGCGTAAAGAAGAGTTGGATTGTTTCCATCCAGCTTAATTCCTTTCTTATAGACAATGAACATCGGAATTTTGGTCCCATCTTTGCTCGGGTAGAATACTTGCTTCGTTTCGTACAAGTCGGGGTCAAATTTCACATCGGATTTTCTGAATAATTCCGAAGTGTTATTTTTTACATCGTACTTGAAAATAGTCGGCGGATATGCGAATGAAGTAAAAGTGTAAAACGTTTCCTGATCCTCTTTCTTTCCGCCAAATCCTCCCGCAGTCCCAACAGCGGGAAGTTTGATGTCATACAGATATTCCCCTTCAGCAGTATAAACTGAAATTTTGCTGTTCGCGTCTTTTAAATAGGTCACTATAAGTTTTCCTCCTACAAGAGAAACACCCTGCATGACATTTTCTGATTCCGGAATTATGGTCTTCCAGTTTTCTATAGCCGGATTATTAACATCAATAGAAACAAGCTTATTATTTGGTGCATTCAGGTTAGTCCATACTAAAAATATATTGTCGAAATTATCTACTACACCAAAGCGGGCTTCAAACTTATCAACAATAGGAGAAATAGGGGAATCGGTAATCAGGTTCTTATAATAGAGCAGATTACTGTTTGATGATCCCTCTGAAACCGAGAGTATCATATATTTTTCATCATCAGTCACACCGGCACCGAACAATCTTTTAGGGTTTTGCTCATCCTCCCAGATCAGTTTATCTTCTGCCTGAACAGTACCGAGTTTATGATAATATATTTTTTG
>PGYS01000146.1 GCA_002839795.1 Ignavibacteriae bacterium HGW-Ignavibacteriae-3
CCTTCGGTTTTGAGGTTTATTTTCCTGAAAATCATGGAGCATTGATGGGAGCAACAAGAACTGCCATGGATTATATCCCAGAAGCAATAAAATGTGGTTATTCTGGACATGTTTGTTCTTACACCACTGCCGATATTGGTTCTTACCTAAAAGGAGAATCTCCTTTAAAAACACATTACGGGATGAAAGGTCATCCAAAACCCGATTTAATTGCCTACAACACTAACCAGTGCCGAGAGGTGCAAGATTGGTTTCAATTTTTTGCTGATGAGTTTAGTTGTCCTATTGTTGGCATTATGCCTCCACGCCATGTTGACGAAGTAACTCAAGACGAAGTGGATTTGGTGGTTAAACAATTCAAAAACATGATTCCGATTTGCGAGCAGGTTAGTGGTCAGAAATTTGACGAAATTAAGTTTAAAGAAACCGTACGCCTAAGCAAGGAAGCAACATTGCTTTGGCAAAAAGTATTGAAAACATCAACAGCACTAAATGCTCCCATCAGCTTTTTTGATGGAACCATTCATATGGGACCAATTGTAGTGCTTCGTGGAACCCAAATAGCCAAAGATTATTATACTGATTTATTAGCAGAGTTAGAAGACAATGTAAAAAACAATATTGGATTTTTACCACAAGCTAAAACCAGAATATTTTGGGAAGGAATGCCCATTTGGGGAAAACTAAGAATGTTAAGCGATTTGTTTACATCTAACGATGCCGCTGTTGTAGCATCTACCTATTGCAGCAGTTGGGTGTTTGATAAGTTTGACGAAAACGACCCCTGGAATTCAACAGCAAGAGCTTACACCGAAATTTTTATCAATAGAAGCGAAAAAGCCAAAATGAAAATTTTAGCAGATTGGTTTAAAGAATTTAGCATTGATGGTATTGTTTACCACGATTCAAAAACGTGTTTTAACAACTCTAATGCAAAATTCGGAATGCCTCAACGACTAAAAGAAGAAACAGGAGTACCAGCCCTTGTAATTGAAGGAGATTTATGCGATTTACGTTTTTTCTCCGAAGGACAAAGCATGACCAAGATTGAAACTTTTTTAGAGCAATTAGAAGACAGTAAAGTGATTTGATGAGATGGCAAAAAAAACTAAAATAAAAGTTGGAGTTATTGGTGTAGGACCAGTAGGAATGATACTTGCCGTTAAACTTCAAGAAGCTGGTTGTGAGGTAGTTTTGTGTGAAGTGAATGAAACCAAAGCTGAAAAAATTAAAAACGAAGGCTTAATTTTAGAAAATGTCATCGAACAAAAAGCCCCATTCAATCAGGTTTATACCAGCATTGCCGATTTAGCACCATTTGATGCCGATTATCTAATATTTTCATTAAAAACTACACACACACCTGCAGCGGTTAAACAAGCACTTGCATTAAACACTGAAAAACTAACCGTAATTTCTGCTCAAAACGGAATTGATACTGAACAATTGTTAGTAGAAGGATTTGGCGAAAGTAAAACCTTACGTTTGGTAGTCAATTTTGCAGGAAACACAATAGCTCCAAATGTTACCAAAGTAACCTTTTTTACCCCACCAAACTATTTAGGCTCAATTAACGATGCTCGGGCAGATAAAGCAAAAGAATTAGCCAGTTTACTAACTGCTGTAAATCTAGATACCAAAGCAATAGATTCGTTTGAGTTGTTGAACAGAACTTGGGAAAAAACCATATTAAATGCGTCTTTAAGTCCGCTGTGTGGAGTTAGCCGATTAACCATGGCCGAAGCAATGGCAGATAAAGATACCGTTGAACTGATTGAACAAGTTATTGCAGAAGGAATTCTTGTTGCAGAGGCTGAAAAAATTAAATTTCCTGATGATTTTCTTCGTCAGTGTATGCGTTACCTCAAAAAAGGTGGTGACCATTTCCCATCTTTAGCTGTTGACTTAATTAATAATCGACCTACCGAAATCGACTTTTTTAACGGTAAAATTGTTGAATACGGTCGAAAACATTACATCCGCACATCATTAAACTTAGCCTTTACCAATATGGTAAAAGCTATGACTAATAAGAACATTATTTCTCGCATTCCGGGTGCTGCTGGCGATGTTAATCGTAAAATTTTAGACAAAGGATTAATCAACAAAGGAGCCACCTCGGTTACTTACAAAAATGTTGATTGCTTTTTAGGAATAGATCTAGGTTCGTCTTACGCTAAATTTACCGTAATTGATGATAAAGGCAATGCATTGTTTCGTTACTTTTTGCCTACCATGACCAATGATAAGCAAGCATTTAAAAATGTGATGTCGACAATTACATCAAACTTTAATGTAAAATACAGTTGTGCAACGGGTTATGGACGGAAACATTTTGCCGAAACAGATATAGTTAAAACCGAAATTAATTGTGGAGCAGCAGGAGTTTCACATTATTATAGTGGCGAAAAAAACATTATTGATATTGGTGGCGAAGACATTAAAATTATTCGCTGCGATAAAGAAAATAACGTAGAAAACTTCTACATGAACGATAAATGTGCGGCTGGAACAGGCTCATTTTTAGCAGAAATTGCCGAACGAGCAGGAATAAATATAGCTGACATGAGCAGCTTAGCTTCATTATCTAAATACGACAAAGAGCTAAACAGTTTCTGCACGGTTTTCGCCAAAACGGAAATAATGAATTGGGTTTTTGATGGTATGAAACTCGAAGATATTGCGAGAGGAATTTACAATTCAATAGCCAACAAAGTGGCAAAAATGAGGCTCGACCCAGGCATTCCAACTTATATGATTGGCGGAGTTATAGCTCATCACCCTTATTTAAAAGAGTTACTAAACGAAAAATTTAACAAAGACATAAAAATAGTTGATGCACCGCAACACATCGTTTCATTTGGTGCTGCAGTTATTGCTATGCAGCAATATTATAAGTTAAATAAAATCGACAATAAAGAAATTGAAAAGGTAGAAAACTAAAAAAAGAATTATGAAAGGATTTCACGACAAGAAAAAAGGATTTGGAATAACTTACGACAACATTTACCTCGTAAACGGAGCAAGAACACCATTTGGTAAATTGTGCGGAACATTAGGACAAGTATCTCCAACCGATTTAGGGATTTATGCAACAAAAGCTGCTATCGAAAAATCTGGAATAAAAGGAGAAGATATTGACCAAGTAATGTATGCCAATATCGGACAAAGTTCTGCCGATTCTTACTTCTTACCTCGTCACATTGGTTTGTTTTCAGGTATTCCAGAAGGTGTTCCTGCTGTAATGCTGCAACGTATTTGCGGCTCTGGTTTTGAAACCATTATTGCGGGTGCAGAACAAATCTCATTAGGAAAAGCTAAAACAGCATTATGCGGAGGAACAGAAAACATGACCTTATCGCCAACCGTTAGCTTCGGAAATAGAATGGGTTATCCCCTAGGTAAAATTGATTTTAAAGACATGCTTTGGGAAGCATTAAACGATACAGCTGCAGTTCCTATGGGATGTACCGCAGAAAATGTTGCAGAAAAACACGGCATAACAAAAGCTGATGCCAATGAATTTGCAAAACTTTCAGTAGATAGATATTTGGCAGCAAAAGAAAGAGGCTTTTTTGATGGCGAGATTGTGAAAATGAATTCAGCAGAATTTGCTATTGATGGTTTAAACACTAGAAAAGTGAAATTGCCAAAACACGCAGTAGATTTTAATGTTGATGAAAATGTTCGTCCATCAAACTTAGACGATATGGCAAAATTACCTTCAGTTTTTGCTAGAGATGGTGTGCAAACTGCAGCAAACTCAAGCGGAATTGTTGATGGTGCTGCTTCTGTAGTTGTCGCTCATGGTGATTTTATTAAAGCAAAAGGCTTAAAACCACTAACCAGAGTAGTGGCTTCAGCTACCAGTGCATTAGACCCACGAGTAATGGGATTAGGACCAGTTCCAGCAATTAAATTAGTGTTAGAATTAGCTGGGTTAACTTTAGCTGATATCGGTTTAATTGAAATTAACGAAGCTTTTGCAGCTCAGTTTATTGGTTGCGAAAAAGAACTAGGTTTGGATAGAAACATCTGTAATGTAAATGGTGGGGCAATTGCTTTAGGACATCCTTTAGCTGCTACAGGAACTCGTTTATCATTAACAATTTCAAGAGAAATGCAAGCAAGAGGGGTTAAATACGGTATTGCTTCTGCTTGTATTGGTGGCGGACAAGGAACAGCTATTTTATTTGAGAATCCAAACGCATAACGCCCATCCCTAACCCTTCCCGAAGGGAAGGGAATATCAAGCGAAAAAATTGAAGGATATTAAAAAAAGAATTAAAACGAATAACAATGAGTGAAACAATAAAAGACAAGCAATCATCTTCTTCCCCTTCGGGGAAGACCGAGAAGGGGCTCATGAAACAATGGCAAATGACAGCATTAAAGGAAGATTTTTCTTTAGTGGAATCAGAAATGCCAACAATAAACGAAAATGAAGCATTGGTTAAAGTAGCAGGTTGTGGTGTTTGCCATACCGATTTAAGTTTTTGGCACGATGGTGTTCGCACCAAAAAAGAAATGCCATTAACGCTTGGTCACGAAATTAGCGGAACTGTTTTGGAAGGTCCTGCTCATTTAAAAGGAAAAAATGTGATTATTCCAGCTGTTTTACCTTGTGGAGATTGTGAGTTATGTAACAAAGGAAGAAGCAACATGTGTCAGAATCAATTAATGCCTGGTAATGATTTTCATGGTGGTTTTGCAACACACATCGCTGTTCCTCACAAATACTTATGCCCTGTTCCTGATTCGGTTTTAACTAAATATAAGCTAGAAGAACTTTCAGTTATTGCTGATGCCATTTCAACACCTTATCAGGTAATGAAAAAATCTGAAATTGAAAAAGGTGATTTGGCAATTTGTATAGGTGTTGGTGGAGTAGGTGTTTATGGAGCTTTAATAGCAAAAATTATGGGAGCCAAAGTATTGGCTATCGATATCAACGATGAAAAATTAGCTCAAGCCAAGAAAAATGGAGTTGATGCTACCCTAAATTCAAAAGGATTAGATATCAAAGAAATAAAAGCAAAAGTAAAGGAAATAGCTAAGGAAATTGGTGCACCAAAATACGGTTGGAAAATCTTTGAGTTCTCTGGCACAGCTCCTGGACAAGATTTAGCATTTAATCTAATCACATTCACTTCCACTTTAAGCATTGTTGGATTTACCATGAACAAATTAGAGGTTCGTTTGAGTAACCTGATGGCTTTCGATGCAAAACTAATTGGAACATGGGGTTGTAAACCCGAGTTGTATCCCGAAGTAGTGGACTTAATTGCATCAGGAAAATTAGATATCAAAGATTTTGTTCAAACATTTCCGCTATCTCAGATAAACGAAGTCTTTAAAAATACTTTAGCACATAAATACACCAAACGTTCGGTTTTAGTGCCTCAGTGTAACTAAATATAATTATTAATTTAAAAATAGATACTATGGAATTTAATAATCACAACATTGTAGAGGGGTATAAATATACCGACATTCTTTATGAGAGAAGACCAGTTATAAATACAGATGGTTCTGAAGTTAAAGGCTTGTATAACGCTTGGATTATTTTAAACAACCCAAAACAATACAACTCTTACACCACTAAAGCTGTAAAAGAAATAATTATGGCTTTTGGAGAAGCTTCAAACGACAGAAGTGTGGTTGCTGTAATTTTTACAGGAGTTGAGGATAAGGCATTTTGTACTGGTGGAAACACTAAAGAATATGCAGAATATTACGCTGGTCAGCCTCAAGAATATTCTCAATACATGAGATTGTTTAACGACATGGTTTCAGCCATTTTAAAATGTGAAAAACCAGTAATTTCTCGTGTAAACGGAATGAGAATTGGCGGTGGTCAGGAAATAGGAATGGCTTGCGACTTTACAGTTGCATCTGATTTAGCTCGTTTCGGGCAAGCTGGTCCAAAACACGGAAGTGCTGCTATTGGAGGAGCAACCGATTTTTTACACCTATATGTTGGTGTAGAAAGAGCCATGGCTTCATTAACGCTTTGCGAACCATGGACCGCTCATCAGGCATTAAATATTGGTTTAATAACAGACATAGCACCAGCTTTAAAAGTTGATGGAAAATTTATACCAAATCCTTTAATTAATATTGATAGATACGCTGATGAGTACGGAAGAGTAATATTCGGATCCATGAAAACGGGCGAAGAATTAGCAAAAGGAAAAGAATTGATGGCAAGAGGAGAAGTTGATTTATCAAAACTAGACGAGTTGATAAACAAATTTGTAGCTAAATTACTTCATGCCTTCCCAAATTGCTTACACAAAACATTAACGGAAGTTCGCAAGAAAAAGCTCGAACATTGGGATATGAACAAAGAAGGTAGTCGAGAGTGGTTAGCATTAAACATGATGACTGAAGCTAAAGCAGGTTTCCGTGCGTTTAATTTTGGACCTAAAAACGATAGAGAAGTTGATTTTGTAAAACTTCGTCAGCTTTTAGCAGAAGGACATGAGTGGAATGACGAAATGCATCGAAAAATCTCTCCACAGTTTAAACCAGAAAATGCATAAGCAATGGAAAAAATTAAATTAATCTATACCCACAACAATACTGTAGCCAACATTTTATTGGATGACGGTAAAGGAAATGTGTTAGATAACATTATGATGATAGAGATTTTAGATTGCTTTAAGCAGTTTAAAGAAAATAAAAACATTAAGCTCATCACATTTCAAGGAGAAGGAAAACACTTTTCGTTTGGAGCAAGTGTTCCTGAACATACCAAAGAATTGGCAGAAACCATGATAAAAACTTTTCATCAATTGTTTTTCGGAATCATGGATTTAGGTATTCCAACCATGGCAAAAATATCAGGTCAATGTTTAGGTGGAGGCATGGAGTTAGCAATCATGTGTAATGTATTGTTTGCCGATAAAACTGCAAAAATGGGGCAACCCGAAATTGTATTAGGTGTTTTTCCTCCGCCAGCATCTGTTATTTTGCCTGAAAAATTAGGATTAGCTCGTGCCGAAGAATTATTAATATCTGGTAGAACAATGGGTGTTGAAGAAGCTTATCAAATGGGTTTAGTAAATTATGTGTTTGAAGATAAAGAGGCTTTAAATGCTGCAGTAGATGAATGGATTGAAAAGAACATTGTCCCAAAAAGTGCATCTTCGTTACGTTATGCTGTTAAAGCATCGCGTGTAAAATTCAACCATGTTTTAGGCAACTTCTTGCCACAATTGGAATACATGTATG
>PGYS01000147.1 GCA_002839795.1 Ignavibacteriae bacterium HGW-Ignavibacteriae-3
CAATGTCCTCGCTTGCCATCGCGTTTGTGGGTTACCTTGTGTGGGCTCATCATATGTTCAGCAGCGGAATGAGCGACACAGCAAGATGGATTTTTTCACTTTTAACTTTCATAGTTGCTCTTCCGAGCGGAGTAAAAGTTTTCAATTGGGTCGCAACAATGTACAAAGGTTCCATTGATCCTCAGCCCCCGTTTTTATGGGTAATGAATTTTATTTTTCTATTTTCAATCGGGGGTTTGACCGGACTTGTATTAGGTTCATTGGCAACTGATGTGCACTTAACCGACACATATTTTGTCGTTGCGCATTTTCATTATGTTATGTTCGGCGGAACGGGAACGATATTTATCGGGGCGCTTCATTACTGGTTCCCCAAGATGTTCGGCAGGATGTACAATATCAGATTCGCGCAGGTTGCCGTTGTTTTATTTTTCATCGGATTCAATATGCTCTATTTCCCAAAATTCATCATGGGTTATATGGGAATGCCGAGAAGATACTACGATTTTCTTCCTCAGTTTACGGTTTACCAGGAAATATCTACTGTCGGATCATGGATTCTTTCCGGATCGGTATTTTTTATCTTCGGTTATCTGATTCATGCGATTAAATACGGAAAAAAGGCCACATCAAATCCGTACGGAGGAGTAACATTAGAATGGCATATACCGTCTCCGCCGCCGCTCGAAAATTTTGACAAGATTCCGACGGTAACGCATGAACCGTACGATTTCAGCCAATTGAAGGAGATGAAGAATGAGTAATCACGGAGATGCGGCGGTTCATCATGTTCATCGTGATGATGCGGGCGCTAAAATGGGAATGTGGCTTTTTCTTTTTACCGAAATACTTCTTTTCGGAGGGATGTTTCTTGTCTACGCTGTTTACCGTTATCAATACCAGGAACAGTTTCATATAGCAGGAATGGAACTCAACACCGGCATAGGAACATTAAACACAATCGTTCTTCTTACAAGCAGTTTAACTGTAGCCATGTCTATTGCCGCACTGCAGAAGGGAAATAAATTTCTCTCGCTGCTTCTTCTTTATGCAACTCAAATATTCGCGCTGATTTTCATGGTAAACAAATATTTTGAATGGAGTTCGAAAATCTCTCACGGGATTTTTCCCGGATCGCCGGAACTTCTTTCCAAGCCTAACGGACAGATTCTTTTCTTCGGATTATATTATGTAATGACCGGTCTTCACGGGCTTCACGTAATAATAGGAATGATAGTGATAGCAGTTGTAATTGGATTCATACATAAGGATATGATTACGCGTGATGATTACGTCAAACTTGAAAATACGGGATTGTATTGGCATCTGGTTGATCTTATCTGGATTTTCCTATTCCCGCTGTTCTATTTAATTCAGTAAAAAGATTTATTAAGGAAATATTCATGAGCGTAAACAATAAACATCACATAGGTTACGGTACGTATATAATTGTGTGGCTGGCACTTCTTGCCTTTACCACTATTACCGTTACGGTGGCGGGGATAAGTCTCGGCCGGTACACATTGTTTATTGCCCTTACTATTGCGGCAATTAAATCTGCCCTTGTAATAAACGTATTTATGCATATAAAATTCGACGAGCCTATTTTCAAAGCTTTTCTTGGAATCAGCGGCGCTACATTGCTTGTCATTTTTCTTTTAACATTTGTTGATTTTTTATATCGTTGAGGAATTGAATGGGTATTTCACCAACAACACATGCCGAGTCGGTTGATTTTGTGATGTTATATATCGTCGCCATTTCGGTAGTCCTGCTTCTTGGGATTACTGCAACGATGATCTACTTTGTATTCAAATACAACAGGAAGAAGGGGCATGAACCTGTTGATATTCACGGCAACATGCTTTTAGAGATAATCTGGATTTTGATTCCCACTCTTCTTGTACTGTCAATGTTTTATTTCGGCTACACAAGTTTCAGAGAGCTTAGAGAGATTCCCGAGAATCCTTTAACAGTAAAAGTTACGGCAAGAATGTGGAAATTCGATTTTGAATATCCAAACGGCAAAAAGACAGATACACTTTACGTTCCGTTAAATACCGGAATTGATCTTGAGATGCGTTCAATGGATGTGAACCACGCGTTTTACATTCCCGCATTCAGAATTAAGGAGGACATTATTTTCGGCAACCCCACTCATTTATATTTTACTCCTAAAGAGACGGGTGAATATGATGTCGCATGCGCGGAATACTGCGGACTGGATCACTCTGCCATGTACACTGCCGTAAAAGTTATTCCTGAAAATGAATTTACGCAATGGTACGGGGGCGAGTGGCGCACTGTAAAGAAAGAGAACTGAAGAGACTTATAATTAACTGAGCGCGCGTCATACGTATTGGCATGGATATTTAAAAGAAGGACTAAATTAGAATTTGGCAGATAGAATTAAAAAATACTTCTTTATTGTAGTGGAACTTGGCAAAGTAAGAATTACTTTCTTTGTAGCTATTTCAACCTCCGTAGGGTATTTATTCTTTTCAAAGAGTTTTGACTGGACTATGGTTTTTACGGCACTCGGAGTATTTCTGCTCGCATGCGGTTCCTCGGCAATTAATCATTACCAGGAAAGAAAAACCGATGCATTGATGGAGAGGACAAAAGCCAGGCCCATTCCCTCCGGACAGATTACCGGAATGAATGCGCTTATTGCGGCTGTTATTTTTATAATCGCGGGACTCGGAGTAATTTATTTCTCGTCGAATTTAACGGCTTCGATTCTTGGTATTGCAGCCCTTATCTGGTATAATATTATCTACACTCCGATGAAGAAGAAGTTCGCTCTTGCGGTTGTTCCCGGTTCCGTAATCGGAGCCATACCGCCGATGATAGGATGGACCGCAGCGGGGGGATATGTATTTGATAAGGAGATTCTGGCGCTGGCATTTTTCTTCTTTATCTGGCAGATTCCTCATTTTTGGCTTCTTCTGATGATCCACACTAAGGATTACGAAATGGCGGGATTTCCTACACTTACAAAAATATTTTCTGAGAGACAGCTGGGAAGAATTACATTTGTATGGATCGCGTCTTTGTCAACAAGCTGCATGCTGATACCATTTTACAATCATACTTCGAGCATTTATGCGGTATTGATAATGCTTTTACTCGGCTCATGGTTGTTGTGGAAATCGCACGTAATACTTGCGGATTATCTTGAGCGTATTATTTTTCGCAAGACGTTTATGATCATTAATCTTTACATGCTCGCTGTAATCTTGGTGATATCGTTAGATAAATTATTTTTTTAAGAATTATAATGGTTGAAATATGGATTTTTTAGATCAGTCTGTACTGCCCCAATCATCACATCATATGGTCTTGTTGAGATATCTGCTGGTTCTGAGCTATGTGTTGTTTGTCCCGTACGTCAGTGTGCTATTCGGGTCGCTGGCATATTCGCTATATTTCAAAAAGAAGTCCGAAAAGAGCGGTGACGCTATTCACAAAAAATTCTCCAAGGACTTAATAGATTTTATAACATATAATAAAGGGATAGCGTTCGCGCTGGGAATTATTCCGCTTCTCAGCTCCGTTTTCGGTTACGCCCAGCTGCTTAATAAGAGCGGATTAAATGTTCCTGAATTTTTGTTAATATCTTTGATAGTCCTGATCGTTTCAGTCTTTTTTATTTATACATATAAATACACTTTTCATCTAAAAGATATATTTAACTTTGCGGGAAAAAATACGAAAGCCGGGGATAGCGAACAGGATATTAATGAAGATCTGGCATCATATACGGAAAAGACGGGTACGCTGCACAGGAAGAGCGGTCAATACGGTTTTATTCTATTGCTGATATCGGTTTACCTATACGGCGGTTCCGTTGAGCTTGCGGCTGATACGGCAAGATGGGAAAGCGGCAATGACATACTTGGAGTTATTTTTTCTATTCCGGCTGTTCTCGCATTTCTGCAGTTCATTTCCGGAGCATTCGCTTTAACCTCTGTAGTTCTTTTATACATCTACTTCCGGCCAAATTCGGAAGTAAAAATTTATGATGAGAAGTACGGAGCATTCATAAAAAAATTCACTTTAAGAAACGGACTGGTAGCTACAGCTCTTTTTCCTGTAATTTTTGTAATTTCGCTTTCAGTTAGACCGATCAATTCACTTTCTTATGAGTTTTTCATCACGGTAATTGCTGTCCTGATACTTTTACTCTTTTCAGCCGGTTTATTCTATCTAATGCTTAAAGAAGTTAATGTAAAGCATGTTTCTGCCTTAACTTACGTCATGTTGTTAATAATCATGCTAATGGTAATAAAAGATCAATTCGCATTTAATACCTCCACAAAATTTCAGACAGCTCTTCTTTCAAGAGATTACGGAATGCACGAACAGAAGATGATGGAAGAGATGGGAATAAGTGCTCCCGTTAGCGGAGCAGATATCTACAACGGTCGCTGCATCGCGTGCCACAGTTTTGACAGGAAAATTGTGGGTCCGGCATACAATCAGACTCTGCCGAAGTATGAAGGGAAGAAAGAGCTTCTTGTGAAGTATATTTTGAACCCTGTAAAAATTAATCCGGAGTATCCCGCCATGCCGAACCAGGGACTTAAGCCGCAAGAGGCTGAGGCAGTTGTCGAATACCTGCTGACTACCTACAAAAAGAAGTAAAACATGCAAGGGAAAGCGGATCTGTTCTGAAAATTTGGATCCGCTGTTAAAATAAATCATATCCTCTCCAAAGTCGCAATTCTAAATTTTCAATATTTCCCATTCCAGTTTCCGATCCCGATATAAATTCAATATATGTTAACACTGTTTGGCGTATAAATTATTTAGTTAATAAAGAAACCTGTTTAGTTTTTGAATCCCGGAATATTAGCACTGCAACGGAACAGTCATATAAAGAAAAGGATTGAATTAATGAAAATTTTAATTTAAGTTATTGGCGGGAACAGGGGACTTCCGCTGATGTTGCAGCAAAGAAATACGAATTCAAAAAAAGTCAAACTGCTCGATGAAGTGCGCAGTACGCTTCGCGCAAATCACTACAGCCGTAAAACCGAGGAAAGCTACATTTCCTGGATACGCCAATTCATACTCTTCAACAATAAAATTCATCCGGAAAATCTGGGGCCTGCGGATATTAAAAATTTTATTAATCACCTCTCAATAGAACGGCATGTATCATCCTCAACTCAGAACCAGGCATTGCAGGGAATTTTATACCTTTACAAAAATGTGCTTAAAAAGGAAATTGGCTGGATTGATGATATAAAACACGCAACGAGAGTTAAACATTTACCTGTTGTTTTTTCGAAGAGGGAAGTAATAAAAATCTTTGAACATTTGGAAGGGATTCCGCGTCTGGTTATCTCGCTCTTATATGGGGGAGGATTGCGACTGTCAGAATGTCTGAATCTTCGAGTCAAAGATATAGACTTCGATTACAATCAGATAATTATAAGGGACGGGAAAGGGGAAAAGGACAGGCATACAGTACTTCCGGTATCAATTCAGCCCGAACTTAAAAAGCATTTAAATGAGGTTTACAGACTGCACAAAAAGGATTTAGCCCGAGGCAGAGGTTCAACAATTCTTCCATACGCGTTAAAGAAAAAATACCCTAATGCAAACAAGGAATTCGGGTGGCAATACGCGTTCCCCGCTGATAAATTTATAAAAGAAGAGGAAAGCGGTTTGTTATTCAGATACCATATACATGAAACAACCATACAGAGAGCGGTCAAAGAGGCCATTAAAAAATCAGGTATCAATAAGCAGGGCAGTCCACACACATTTCGGCATTCATTTGCCACTCATTTATTAGAAAATGGATCTGATATCAGGACAATTCAGGAATTATTGGGACATCAATCGGTAAAAACAACAATGATTTACACGCATGTACTTAATAGGGGCATAGGTGTAAAAAGCCCTTTAGATTTTTGAAGAGTTGGATGATAGATATGCACGCACCTATTTTAAAATACAGCGAAAATGAAGTAAATAATTAGAAACCGGAACATAGATATGCAGCTGAGCGCTGTTCTATGTTCCTTAGACAAATATCCAGTTCAGCATAAGTAATAGTTATAACGCTTGAGGAATTAATAGAAAATGGAAAAAGTGTTTCTTGAATGGACATATATTCCAAAAACATATTTTGAAAATGATATCATAGTAGAAAATGATCAGATCCATCTTTTAATATCCAATGGTATAGCAAAGATGGAATTGAAAAATTATAATCCTCAAATCAAAGCGTCACATCAAGAATACAATAATTTTATTGAGAGCCATTTCATTTCTAGAATGATTGAAAATAGAATTGACTATACTATAAAAGAGGGAGCTACTATAATTGAACACGATGATGGTCATACTGAAGTAATCCTAAAACCTGAGACCATTACTATAACTGTAACTTTGCCAAATCCAAAAGTGAAGATAACCGGGTTTGATAAAGATGGTAATATTAATTATGATTCTGAAGAAGAAGAAAGAAAAAAACAACAAGAATTTCTATCAAAAATTCAGAATGTTCTTGATAAAGATGAAATTGTTCCCCACATAATTGAAAGCTATAAAAATTCGATTCGTTTTCCCAAAGAAGAATTGATTTATCTATATGAGATTATTGATGCACTACAAACATATTTTAAGGGTAAATCTGAAGCTATAGGTCGATTGAAAATATCGACTGAAGATTGGTCTGAATTAGGAAGAATCTGTAATAATTTACCACTGAAACAAGGTAGACATCGTGGACAGATGATAGGTAAATTGAAAGATTCAAAAGAAGGTGAACTTGAAAAAGCCAGAGATATATCGAGAAAAATACTTCGTTCTTTTATTAATTATTTAAATCAATCATAATATAGCGTTATAACCCGCCGCTCAACACGGACAGCGTTTTTCAGTGCGGCATTTTTGTAGTATGAAGTTTTGTTTGCAAAGCTAAGTTGCTCTTTAATGTAGGTTGTTCTAAGAAACATTTTCATAAATAAAAGTTGTTGCAACTATTCGGCATTCTTGTTCTGGGCTGCCGGTTAGCGGCAATGCCGTTAGCCAGTAATTGTTGTCGGACATAAAAACTATATCTAAGATGACATAATTAATTAAAAGATTTAATGATATTTTATTAATAGAAATCATGTTT
>PGYS01000148.1 GCA_002839795.1 Ignavibacteriae bacterium HGW-Ignavibacteriae-3
CTTTTTCTTTTGCTATCTGTTCTATTACCGTAAAAATTCTGTTTTGGATAGGTTTCATAAGTTCTTCCTGTTTCTGGAAGAGTTCTCCTCTAACGCCAAGTTTATCCTGACGGTATTTTGTAAGCTGATCTTCCATTGTAACAAGCTCTTTTTCAATCTCAATTCGTTTTTGCTCACTCAAAATCAACTTGCGTTTATCATAATCATCATATTTGGCTTTCCAGTCTTTTTCCATTCTAGAAATTTCTTCCTGCCACTCTTTAATCATGGCATCAAGTTTTTTCTGAATATCCTGAGCATCCGGAAGCTGTTTCATTATTGTATCGCTGTCAACATAGCCGATTTTAAGTTGCGCATCCACTTTTTGTGTTAAAGCGACGAACAAAATTAACGAAAGAACTAAACCAATCTTTTTCATTTAGGAACCCCGGTAATTATTTTTTACCACGTTTAAGAAGATCAAGAACTTTATAAGTAATGTCGAACTGAGAATCTGCCTTTAGAAGAATAACATCTCCGGCTTTGTCAAAAACAAACTGCATTGATTCTTCATTGGAAACCTCATCAATTGCCTTGAAGATTTTATCCTTGATGGGTTTCATAAGCTGATCTTGTTTCTGGAAATATTCCCCGTTGGGCTGGCTCATTTTAGACTGCTGATATTGCTGAATCTTCTGATCCTGAGCAACAAATGTCTGCTGTTTTTTATCCTTCTCTTCCTGTTTCATTGTAGCACTTTGTTTAACAAAATCCGCATAAGATTTCTGAAGATCGGCAGACATACTATCGATTTCTTTCTTCCATTTAGAAACCATTCCTTCAAGATCACTTTTAGCTTTGATAGCTTCAGGGAACTGGGCAAGAATTACTTCTGAATCGACATAACCGATTTTTAAAGGTGCTGTTGTTGTCTGTGCAAATAATGCTGTTGAAAAAACAATCAGTGCAAGTAATATTACTTTTTTCACGTATACCTCTTTTTAATGTATGTTAAAATCCTTTTCCGAACTGGAAGTGGAAAAGCCACTGCGGATCCTGTCCGTCAACAGTTCTCCTGTCAAAACCATAACCGTAATCAAAACCGATTAATCCGATAGGGTTCAGTAAAATTCTGGCTCCAATACCTATTGAGCGCTTTAGATCGAACAAGTCAGTTTTTTTGATATCCAAATAAACATTACCTGCCTCAGCAAAAGCAAGTACATAAATTGGTATCGGTTCCATAGAGAGCGCAACTCTGAATTCAGCCGTAAATTTTGTCATTACGCTGCTACCTCTCACATCATTGAAAATCGGATCCTTCAAACCAAGAGTCCTATCTTCATATCCTCTTAAAGGCGTCGTCGCAATAATCAATCCGTTGCCGCCCATGTAAAAATATTCAAACGGCTGGATAGGCGTATTATCCTTCAATTTTCCGATATAGCCGATATCTGCCGAAGTGTAAAGTACAAATCTATTGCTTCTAAATAAAGGCCTGTACCATTCGGCTTTCAATAAAATTTTGTAATAATCCACATTTCCGGGTAAAAATGGCCCGCCGGAAAGTTCGCCGTTTAATAAAATTTTGGAGCCCCGGGTAGGGAAAATAGGATTGTCAATATCCGTTCTTGAAATAGCAGCTCCCAATGTATACTGTCGCGATAAACCGGTAGGATAATATCCTCCGCCATCGATCACATCATTGTACTGAAACCGGAAAGTACCCTGAACATAAAAGAAATCATCCGGCCAGGTCAATCTTTTTCCCACCCTAAAAGTGATACCGGACTGCTGCAGATCATAAACATATCTTTGTCGGGTATCAAAAAGATCGAATCCGAGAGAGGTTGGCGTATCCATAAACCAGGGTTCGGTAAATCCAAGGGAGAAAGTCCTATAGAAATTTCCAACTCCAAACTGCCAGTTAAAATTAAGGATCTGTCCTCCTCCCATTTTGAGAGGTTCGGAGATTGAAAAATTTGAAAGAGTAAAACCAACCGCTCCGCTGAAACCGAAAGCCCCGCTGTATCCAACGGAGGCATTTAAATAATCGCTTGATTTTTCCTCAACTTTATAAACAATATTTACAGTGCTGTCATTTGAAGGTCTGTAATCTACACCGGTTTTGTAGAGACTTTCGGAATTGAAGTACTGAAGATTTGCCAGCTGCTGTATACTTCTGAGAATATAGGAGCGGCTGAAATAACTCCCCGGGATTGTATACAATTCGCGTCGAATAACTTTGTCTTTGGTCTTATCGTTTCCAGTAATGTCTACTTTGCCTATTTTAAAACGGTTGCCTTCATTAATTTTTATCCTGATATCTAACGAATCCGGATCTACTTTCTCCTCTTTTGAATCGAGCTGAAAACCGAGATAACCGTTGTCCTGATATAGCGATGATACATCCGTCTGTTTTTCGTTATATTGAAGGTTCTGGTTGAATTTTTCATAATTAAAAATATCACCTTTATTAAAAGCAAGGCGGGCATTTAACTCCTCAACCGGATAAACAGTTTGACCTTCCCATATAACATTTCGAACTTTATATTGTTTGCCTTCATAAACATTTACAATAACATCCAGATGTTTTTTATCGTCAGAGAAAACAACCGTATCACTTAATACAGCAAAATCCCTGTATCCGTTTTTTCTGTAAAATTTTCTCAGAAGTTCTTTGTCTTTCTCGAAGTCGGCTTTTTTGAATTTTGGCGAGGACCAGAACTTCCACCATCTCGGTTCTTTAGTCTCATCAAATTCACTGATAAGATCGTCATCGGGATAGGCGATGTTGCCGTTAAATTTTATTTTGTGAATTGTGATCTCATCGCCTTCATTAAAATCAAGTATTACAACTATACGGTCCTTAATTCTTCCGACGGAATTAATGGAAGAATTTTTTTCTATCTGATAAGTGGTTTTATATTCTTTAGACAGGTCTTTCTGATTGCGCCAGGTAATTATAACTTGATTGTCCGCGGTATCCGCCTGGAAAAATTCATAATATTCCGGAGTGATAGTTGCGTTCAGGTATCCGTCATCATCGTAAAGGGTTTTTATTTTTGAGACTATGCGGGTAATCTCCTGAGGTTTTAAAGTCTGTCCCCTTACTATATTTATCTTTTTTGCAATATTATCTTCGCTTATTTCATCATTACCCTGAAGCACTATCTTTTCGAGACGGGGATATTCATGAATCTTAATTAAAAGAAAAACCCCGTCTTCAATATTTTTTTCAATTATAATTTGCGCATCCTGAAAGATGCCGAGATTCCATAGCCGTTTTATAGCACTATTCGTCTGGTCGCCGGGAATGGCAATTTCATCGCCGATTCTCAATCCGGTATTCGCAATTATTGTAGCGGCATCCGCGGATCTATTTCCTGTAACTGAGATACCGAGAATTTTATAGCTGACTTTCTGTGCCTGCGGGTAAACTTGTGCTAATGTGACAAATAAAATGATTAGACTAAGCTTTAGCCACTTTGTTGGAGTGTGATTTATCATTATGCTCTTTTATGTGTTTACTCGATAATTGTTCGCTAACCAAACCAAATCTTCTTTCTCTCTTTTGAAAATCCTTTACAGCATCAATTAAATGTTTGCATTTGAAGTCGGGCCATAATACATCAGATATGAAAATTTCGGAATATGCAATCTGCCAGAGGAGGAAATTACTTATTCTGAAATCGCCTCCGCTTCTTATTAACAGATCAGGGTCAATCATACCTTCAGTGGAAAGATGATTTGAAATTGTTTCTTCAGTAATATCCTCAGGTTTTATCTTTCCGGAAACCAGCTTCCCGCTTATAACTTTAACAGCCTCCACAAGTTCCCATCTGCCGCTATAACTTAGGGCAAGATTTAATATCATTTTATCGTTAGCGGACGTTTTCTTAACAGCCGCTTCCAATTCATTCCTTACGATATCGGGCAGTGAAGACGCGTCTCCGATATTTGCCAAACGGATATTATTCTTATTCAACTCATCTGTTTCATTCTTAAGACTTTTGACAATTAAACGCATTAGAGTGGAAACTTCATCTTTTGGTCTGTTCCAATTTTCTGTTGAGAACGTATAAAGTGTAAGAATTTTTACACCGAGAACAGCGCACGCCTCAACGATCCGGCGCACCGATTCAACTCCCCGCTGATGTCCGGCAGCTCTGGGCAGGCTTCTATTCTTAGCCCATCTGCCGTTTCCATCCATAATAATCGCTATATGCTGCGGAATATTGCCCTTTGCCTTAACATCTTCAATTAATTTTATATCAGCGGAGCTTAGCTTAGTAGCCAACTTATCCTATCGTCCTCAAATTTTGGCTCGAAAAAATAGTTCCAAGCGCTGTAAATGTCAAGGTAAAGCTAGTCTGTATGATTGATATATCCTAAATGAGGAAATCTTATTTCGAGGTTGACTCAGGCAGAGTGATAATCTTAATATGCTTCTGTGTCGCTTCATCAAGAGAGGATATTAAAAGTGACGCTTTAACCTGAGCGTTATACGGAACTCCCAAAAAAAGTGTGACCTTGTTCTGCGGGTAACGTGAAGTGTAGTTTGCAAGAAAATCCAATTTGCTTAAAAATTTCGGATCATTCAATTCTTCATCAGAGACTGTAAGACCCAGGGCAATTTTCCTTTTATATTTTGCAACGGCGTCCACCTCGTACTCACCAATCAGAGGCGGAGCGGGGAGATATTTCCCGAATTTCCGGCTGAGGGTAAGATATCCGTGCTGCCATAAATGATCAATCAGATAATCTACCCGTTCTATTTTAACTCTTGGTGCCATACTATTCTCTAATTAAATCTCGGAATAATCGGAATTACGGGCGAAAATTTTTCAAATGAAAAAATTCTAATGTTGCACATCTTATCATATTCGAACGACTTGATTTCGTTTAAGCTGCTGATTTTCCCGTAAAGAATTTTCTTACCGGTTTTATTCCGGGCGATGTAATAAGGTTCCAGATTTACCTCTTCAGAACCGTATAAAAATTTTACTCTATTTCTGTTTCTTATTGCGGATGTAAACAAGAGTGATTTCATTTTTTCTCCTATGGTCAATTGTAAGTTCTAAAAACGCCGACGACTTTGCCGATAATTGAAAAATCCTCCCGGTCAGCAATTTCAATTGGACTATAATTTTCATTCTCCGGCATTAAATAAATCTTGTTATCGCGTGCCAGAAATCTTTTCATTGTGGCTTCATCCTGTAAAAGAGCTACTACAATATCACCGTTTACCGCATTCTGTTGAGGAGAAACTATTACCAGATCGCCTTCCATAATTCCCGCATTGATCATGCTGTCTCCCCGGACCTTCAGACCGAAACAGTCGTTTCGATTATTTAGCATCGCGGCATCCACGAGTACATTCCCTTCAATATTTTCTTCAGCGAGCAGCGGCTGCCCTGCGGCAACGCGTCCCACAACGGGTACTCCCAGTATATTATCGAGTAAGTGTCTCGATCTGTTTATTGTGTTGTCTACAAGGGCAATCGTGCGGCTTGTTTTGCTCTCGTTTGAAATGAAACCTTTTTTTACAAGCGCATCAATATGCCTCTTAACTCCAAATGTACTGGCTATACTGAAATGTTTCCCAATTTCCCGGTAGGTTGGAGGATAACCGTTACTTTCAGAATAGGACTGTATAAAATCGAGTATTTCTTGCTGTCGGTCAGTTAAATCACTTTTCATTATAGTGCTCCTTTGTTCACCTACAATATAGTGAACGAATGGACACCTTGTCAAGAAAAAAAATCTGAGAATTGAATTTTTTGAAAACAAGTGAGAAACGCGGACCATAACATTACCAGGAGATCTCGCAAAGGCTCTGAGTCCGCTATGAGAAGATTGTTAAAATGAAAGGAGACAAATTATTCTAAACTGAAAACAATTCACATATGAATTCTTTGAAATGATTCCGGTGTGGTGGTTATTTGAATTGTTTTAGACGAGCGGAGAATGACGGCTGTCAATCAGATATCCAACAGCCGTATAATTCTAAAAAAATGTTAATTCAAACTAATCTATATAAGTGAGCCAGTTATGCTTATCTTCAACTCTGCCGTATTGAATACCGGCCAGCTCTTTATATAGTTTTGTCCCCAGTTCGCCGGCCTCAGTTTCACTGAAGAGAAGAATATCATCTCTATACTTCAATTTGCTGACTGATGAAATGACTGCCGCGGTGCCCGTACCGAAAATTTCGATTAATTCTCCGGCTTTATATGAATCAATTATTTCCTGAAGACTGATCATTCTTTCTGTGGTATTATATTTCCAGTCCTTAAGTATTTGAAGAACGGACATCCTGGTAATTCCCGGAAGTATTGAACCGGTGAGCATTGGTGTTGTAACCTCATCCTTGAAGCGGACAAAAATATTCATGGCCCCGACTTCTTCTATATATTTTTGCTCAATCGCATCAAGCCATAATACCTGAGAGTAGCCTTCTTTTTTGGCTTCCTGCTGCCCCATCAAACTTGCAGCATAGTTTCCGGCGGTTTTAGCTTCGCCAATACCTTTTCTCACCGCGCGCGCATATTTATCGGTCGCATAAATAGGAACAGGTCTAAATCCCTCGGGATAATACGGTCCGACAGGGCTAAGCATTATAATGAGTTTAAAATTGTAAGAACTTCTTACGCCCAGAAGAGGTTCGGTTGCAAACATAACCGGCCGGATGTAGAGCGAATGACCCGGACGCGTAGGAATCCAATCCTTATCCACGCGTACCAATTCCAGCAATGACTGAAGTACGAATTCGGGGTCAACTTCGGGAATGCACATTCTTTTTGCCGAACGGTTTAAGCGTTCAATGTTTTTTTCGGGGCGGAATAATGCCACTCTGCCGTTATCCTGTTTGTAAGCTTTAAGCCCCTCAAAAATAGTCTGGCCGTAATGCAGAACCATTGCAGCCGGGCTTAACTGAATATTTCCGAATTTTTTAATCGTAGGATTATACCATCCTCCTTTTTCCGCATCGAAATCCATTTCAAACACATGATCTGAATAAATTTTTCCAAAAATTAAATTTTCCGGAAGAACAATTTTGTTTTCCCTATCCAGAACTTCATAAGTCAATTCTGCCATATCCGTCACCATTTTT
>PGYS01000149.1 GCA_002839795.1 Ignavibacteriae bacterium HGW-Ignavibacteriae-3
TAATTTATATCGTTAAAAATGTCAATTTTATAATAGTAAATATTAAGGCGGAAATCATTTTTTTATTGTGTTCAGATAGTCCTCCAGCATTACCGCCGCACTGGTGACCGTTAAAATCATCGGCGAGGTGGCGGCTGTAAAATCAGCAGTCGATGCCGGCGCGGCGGCTGCCCAGCGCGTGGGACAGCTTGTTTCGGCGCATGTGATCCCGCGTCCTGACGATCAGCTGCATGATTTTATTCATTATTCTTCTCTTCCAACTGTTTCCGAAAAGAATACGGCTCCCAAAAAGGAAAAAGCTTCTGAATCACCCCCGGTTGAAACTGAAACAGAAATCGAAACCTCTACCGGGGTAGATTTTGAGACTGTTACCGAGGAATTGGAATCTAAACCTGAAGAAAAAGTTGTTATAAAAAAAGAACGAAAAAAGAAAACAAAATCAGAATCTTCAATCGGAAAGAAAGAATCTCCTGAGGAGGTTGCTCCTTCGAGATTGGACCTTTTAAGAAAGGAAGCACTCGCCGAACTTACATCTTCTGTTGAAGAAGCGCTGCCTTCCGGTGAAGTTCCGTCTGATGATGAACTCTCCGGCTTAAACGTTCATGAGCTTCGTAAACTGGCCAGAAGTTTTGATAATTTTCCAATTCGCGGAAGACAGATATCAAAGGCCAATCGTGATGAATTAAGAGAGTATTTCAATCAAATAAGATAGTTAGTTAGTAAAAAGTCTTTATTAACAAAACTCCACGTCAGTGGAGTTTTTTTTATATTTATGTATGAAGAAAAAGATAATTAGAATATCGGCCATTTTATTTTGCTCGGCGGCCCTTTGGGTATCCGTTTCGCTTTCCGATCAATATATTACCACCGTTAAAGTGCCGATAGCTTTTACCGATCTCCCTAAAAATTATGCGATCGGATACTCTTCGAGCAATGAACTTGAACTTCAGCTCAAAGGAAGAGGGTGGGATCTTGCAAAATTAATATACGGCCCTGAAATTGACTTCGATATTTCTGTTCATAAAAGAACAGGCAGACGTAAATATGATATGAATGATCTTCTTAAAGCCAATACCTGGCTTACTTCATCACTTCAGGTGCTCGAAATAATACCTTCGCAAATTGAATATGAAGTTGAAAAAGTCGGCTCGAAAACTGTTAAATTGATAAAGAATTTCAAACTGGATTTCAAACCCGGCTACGGACCTGTTTCGGATATTAAAATTACTCCGGAGTTAATAGAAATTTACGGTGCATCCAATCTTTTACATAACACTGATTCGATAAAGACTGTGTTCAAAGAGATAAGAGATGTGTCGGATAATGTAAAAATTGAACTGAATATTGAAACTCCAGAAGGTATTTCCGTGTCGGCACAAATCTGTACTATTGAATTCGAAGTACAGAAAATAGTGGATAAAACTTTTGAGAGCATATCGGTTGAAACGAGAAATGTACCATCTTCCAAAGAACTGATTCTTTTCCCCGGAAAAATAAATGTTGTGTTACGCGGGGGAATAAATAAACTCGGCAGATTAACTAATGACAGTATCAGGGCATATATTGATTATTGGTCCGCGCTGAGGGAAGAGGATGGGAATATAACCCCGGTAATACAAGTGCCTCCGTTTACTACACTTACAAACACAATCCCTAATAAACTTGAATATATCATAAAACAATAGCGCTCATGTTCATAACATTTGAAGGTCTGGATTTTTGCGGTAAATCAACACAAGTACAACTTCTTGAAAAATTTCTTACTGACGAGGGAAAAAAAGTCAAGATAATCAGAGAACCCGGCGGAACTCCGATCTCAGAAAAGATCCGCGATATTCTGCTGGATAAGAAAAATTCGGATATGTCAATTGAGACTGAACTGATTCTTTTCTCCGGCAGCCGTTCGCAGCTTGTGGATCAGGTTATTCTTCCTGCCATTGAGGATAATGTCTATGTTATATCGGACCGTTTTCATGATTCATCAATCGCTTACCAGGCGTTCGGACGAAAGATCAATCTTCAGTTCGTAGAGGACCTTCAGAAATTCGTGATCGGCAAAGCCTTACCCGACATTACTTTTTTTCTGGATATTCCGATCGATGAAGTGATAAAAAGGAAAGCGAAAGTTAAAAAGATGGAACTGGACAGGATAGAACTTTCCAAGATGGATTTTTATCAGCGTGTAAGAAAAGGGTATCTGTATCTTTCCGAAAAAGAGGAAAGATTCAGAGTAATAAGCGGTCAGCTCTCTATTCCTGAGATACACAGTTTTGTTGTTGAAGAAATAATAAAGTTAGAGAAATAGGAAGGTTATCAGATGAAAATTAGGAAAATGTTCATTCTCTCCATGGTTAGCATAATTCTGTTTTCGGGATTTGTCACCAGGGATAATGACATCTATCTTGAAATAAATAAAGGTATAGACATTTTTGGACGCGTCTATAAGGAAGTGGCGCTTAATTACGTGGAACCGTTGAATCCTGAAGAATTCATGCTCGCCGGGATAAACGGAATGCTTACTTCTCTTGACCCTTACACAAATTTTATTGACCAGAATCAGCAGAAGGATTTTGAAATTATCACGAAGGGAAGATACGGAGGTATTGGTGCATCCGTTGGTGTAAGGAATGATAAAGTTACGGTTGTAGATCTGATAGAGGGTTACTCCGCGCAGAGGCAGGGTATACGTATCGGGGATATTATTACGATGATTGATGAAACTCCCGTCTCAAAAGAGAATTTAGAAAATCTTAGCGAACTGTTGAAAGGTGATCCCGGTACAGCCGTAAAAATCATTGTCAAAAGAGAGACCGTCAACGAGCCTATAATATTTAATCTTTTACGCGAGGAAATTGAAGTAAGGAATGTTACCTACTACGGATTTGTTCCTGAAGAAAGTAATAATGCGTATATAAAACTTAGCGGTTTTTCCCGCGCGGCCGGAGACGAAGTAAAGAAAGCAATACTCGATCTGAAATCGAAGAAGGAAATTTCATCTCTTGTTTTGGATCTGAGGGGAAATCCGGGAGGATTGCTCGATGCAGCAATAAATGTATCGGAAAAATTTCTTAAGAAAGGGCAGCTCATAGTTTCGGTAAAAGGGCGTGATTCATTGAGCAGCAAAAATTATTATAGTTCGGAAGAACCTCTTGTCAGCGATGTAAAGATGATTCTTCTTATAGATGAAGGTTCAGCTTCCGCATCAGAAATTGTTGCCGGCGCTATTCAGGATCATGACCGCGCTCTGCTTGTGGGAACAAATACATTCGGTAAAGGACTCGTTCAGACGGTTCTGCCGCTTTCTTATAATACTTCTCTTAAAATAACTACAGCCAGGTATTTTACGCCAAGCGGAAGGTCAATTCAAAAAATAGATTACTCTGATAAAAACAAGGTATTCGAGCAAAACAACAGAATAAAAAGTGCCGAGTTTCAGACAGATGCCAAACGTACTGTATTTTCCGGCGGCGGAATAATCCCGGATACAACTGTTAAAAATGTATCGAATTCGTATTTTGTTCAGACTCTGCTGGCTGAGGGAATGTTTTTTAAATTTGCCACACACTACTTCAATAACGATCCAGCAAAAGACTGGAGCGGTATTAAATCCAATCTTCTGTTCAAAGAATTTACGGACTATCTTAAAGAAGAGAAGTACGAATTCACTTCTAAGTCTGAAAAATTAATAGATCAGCTTATTGTAACCGGCACCGAGGAAAGCATAGATAAAAATTTTATCGATCAACTTAATAAAGTCAAGATTCAGCTGGACGGTACTCACACCGCGGAACTTGAAAAATACAAAGACGATGTTATCTTTGAAATCCGCGAGGAACTCTCCGCCAGAACGGGAGGAAGAGAAGGCAGAATTAAAGAGTCACTTAAGTTTGATAAGCAGTTTTTAACTGCCTATAACTTATTGAGTGATACTAAAAAATATAACAGCGTGATGAGAAAGTAATCGGAAAATGTTTATTTTAATAATGTTGTTACGGGGAAAATAAAAATGCCTGCATCGAGAGTATTTATATTAAGAAATCCTCAGTTCGGAACCTGCCCGGAATGTAAAAAAACCGGCACCCTTCACAGATCCCGTTCCCGCAATATGTTTGAGCAGATTGTGCGCGGCACAACTTTCATGAAGCCTTACAGATGTAAAGAATGCGGATGGCGCGGATTCAGATCTACATTTATAATAACCCGTAAATCAGCCAGGAATATTGTTTTCTATATTATGCTTATAGCCATAACAGCGTTTGTGGCAAGGTACATACTGTCACGGTTTGTTTCCGTTTAAAGAACCTGTTTTGAATATTTTCCTAATTTTTATTCAGGAAGATAAAACTGGAAGCAAGTTCCTCTGCCGAACTGTAGTTTTTAAGATAATGCACTTTTATTCTGTTTTTATTTTTAACAAGCCAGCTTAAACCGATTCTTAGTTTCTCAATGTCTTTTTCGGAAATTTTTAAATTCATTTGTGAGGCATTCTCAAAGTAATCGTTCAATGCATTTACAAATTTATTTTTTGAATCGATAAAATAATTCCTGAGAATTATTTTTCCCTCCAGCATTAGCAGGTAATCATTATTTACAGGTCCTGAAATTTCGATTAGAACATTAGCTTTATTGATCGGCTCGGCGAGAATGGATGCCTTGTTGATTTGACTTAAAATCGATTGAACAACGTCCCGGCTCTGGGCGGCTTCCTCATATTTTTGCCGCGCACTAAGCTCTTTCATGCGGTTGAGCAGACGGTCCACGGCGGATTGATTGTGCCCCGATAAAAATTCGTATACATTTTTAATCTCATCTTCATATAAATCACTAACGTCTTTCTCTACGCACGGAGCGAGGCATCTTTCGATATCGGCAAGGTAGCATCTTCTTGATTTTTTAAACTCCTTATCTTTGCATTCACGAAGGCGGAAAGCTTTATCCACTACTTCCTTAAGTGTTCCGGCAGTCTCTCTGTTGGGATACGGTCCGTAATAATCATTCCCGTCGAAATCAAATCCGGGAGAAACCTCCACGGCGGGGAAATCGTGAGTGGTTATTAATTTCAGAAAATAACTGCGCGGATATTTTTTAAGCATCTTATTCAATTTCGGGTTGTGAATCTTGATCATTTCCGCTTCCGCGATCAATGCAGTCAATTCACTATTCGTTTTTTGAAATTCGAGGGAGGATGCCCTTCTGACAATATCCTTCTCTTTTCTTATGGCATTGTTGGAGAAATAATTGTTCAGCCGATCTTTTAATGATTTTGCCTTTCCAATATAAAGTATTTCACCCTTGCTGTTTTTATAATAGTAGATTCCGGGTTCATCGGGAATTCTGGAAAAATCGTCGAGTAATTTTTTCTTTATAATCCTGTAAGGTTTTGTTGCGGTAGGATAATTCTGAAAACTGACGAGATCAGTTACCGTATCAACATTGTGCTCATCGCGCAGAATAGGGAACATCTTAAGCAGTATCTTAGCTGTTGCCATTGAATCGCCTAAACCGGTATGAACATCGCGATGCCTTATTTTAAGCGAGCGCGTCAGATTTCCCAATGATTTGCTCTTTAACTCAGGATAAAGTTTTCTCGCGAGCCTCAGAGTGCATACCGATTCATTTGGCGGAAATTCTATGTCCGCGTTCGCGCATTCATGTTTCAGAAAGGAATAATCAAAACTCAGATTATGAGCGATCAATACAGAGTCCCCGATAAATTCCTTTATCTTGTAATAAATTTCATCAAAGAAGGGGGCATTCTCAACATCGGCATTAGTTATGCCGGTCAGTTTTGTTATGAAGTAGGGGATCGGTCTGCCCGGATTAATTCGGGATGAAAATGTATCGGCAATTTTTCCGGCCCGGATTTTCACCATTCCTATTTCGATTACTTTATCATGCTTGCCGGACATACCGGTGGTTTCAAAATCGAAAACACAATATTCTGCCTCTTCGAACGGAACTTCTTCTATTTTAGTTTCTTTTCTCATCTAATTAAATTTCCCGGACTAATTTAATCAAAAAGTGAAACGATTAGTATCTAAAATAATCTGCGGTTAGCTAAGATAATTACCGCTAATATTATTTCTTATGCTTGATAATCGGACAAAACTGATTTATCATTGAAATACAAATTGAAAATCAGTACAGCTCTGCGGCTTACGTTTATAAAATTATGTTTATACAAAATAGCATCTGTTGCTGAGTAAATTATCATTGAGAAGGAAATTAAAATGGCAAAGGGAAATTCGAATCTTGCTGACTTAGCTTCATGGAAAGCGCTCGATTCTCATTATAATAAAATCAGGGAAATGCATCTTAGAAATCTTTTCACTGACGATCCGGACCGTGGCGGGCGTTTTAATGCTGAAGCTGCCGGTATTTATCTCGATTATTCAAAACACCGTATTACCGGCGAGACCATGAAACTTCTTATCCAGCTTGCCGGTGAATCGGGTTTGCGAGGCAAAATAGACGCAATGTTTGCCGGAGAGAAAATCAACATCACCGAGGATAGGGCTGTTTTACATATCGCCCTGCGTACGCCAAGAGGAAAATCCATTTATCTGGATGGGGAAGACGTTGTCCCGAAAGTTCACGCTGTACTCGACAAGATGGCGGCATTTTCCGAGCGAGTGCGCAGCGGCGAATGGAAAGGCTACACGGGTAAAACGATCCGCAATATCATTAATATGGGAATAGGCGGATCCGATCTTGGACCCGTGATGGCATTTGAGGCATTAAAGCATTACACAAAGCGTGACCTCAACTTTAGATTTGTCTCCAATATTGACGGGACCGATTTCGCCGAGGCAACAAGGGATGCTGACGCCGAAGAAACACTTTTTATTATATCCTCGAAAACATTTACCACTCTTGAGACAATGACGAACGCCCACTCGGCCAGGGAGTGGGTTCTTAATCAATTAAATGATCATGCTTCGATTGCCAGACATTTCGTTGCGGTTTCTACAAATGCGGATGAAGTTGCCAGATTTGGAATTGATACATCGAATATGTTTGAATTCTGGGATTGGGTCGGGGGACGCTATTCGAT
>PGYS01000018.1 GCA_002839795.1 Ignavibacteriae bacterium HGW-Ignavibacteriae-3
ATTTTCAAGATTTAGCAGCTCCCGTCTGCTACGGTTCATCCGGGCATTATGAAATTCAATGTTCCAAGATTTCCTTTTATATATTTTTACGGTTTCAAGTAATCGGGACATATACTTTATCTATTAACTCCTGATATTCTGATTCCGGATTGCTCAGGTAAGTAATTCCCCCTCCGCTTTTAAAAATCAGCCCGTCTTCCGTTTTTTCAATAAACCGTATCATTACTCCGCTGTCAAGTGAAGAACCGTCGAAGCAGCCGAATATCCCTGTATAGAAGCCTCTCGAATAAGTTTCAACGTCTTTTATTATTTCAACTGTTTTCTTTTTTGGGGCCCCGCTTATTGAACCGGCAGGGAGTAAATTGAATATAATATCGCCTATCTTCCCGGGGTAATCATCATCCAGCATACCGGTGATCTTAGAACTGACCTGCAACAGTGTTTTATCATTGGTGACTATTTTATCAACATAACGAAATTTTTCCACCTTAACATTTTTAGCAACAATGCTTAGATCATTTCTTATCAGATCTACAATCGTAGTGTGCTCTGCAGTTTCCTTTTCATTTCCAAGGATTAAATCTTGCGCATCTTTAATTAATGCGTCAATAGTTCCTTTCATCGGGTAAGACGATATAATCCCATCCGATATTTTTACAAACGATTCCGGAGAGAAAACCACAAACATATTTTTATAGAGTAATTTATAATTCGCTCGGCTGTAGAAAAATATTTCGTCGAGTGAGAGGTTCGTTTCTATATTAGTAGGAAATGTGAGATTAAGGAGATAACTATTTCCCGCCTTAATTTCAGAAAGTATTTTATTGAACGCTGCTTTATATATATCAATCGAAACTGGACGCTTCTCTAAGACGGTCTTTTTGTTTTGCACCGGATGCACATGATAATTTTTTGTTCCGTTTATATCAAAAAGCAAAACAGCGGGATCTATTTCCTTCAATTTGACAACTATTGGCTTGTTCATTTCGAAATCTATGATGAACAGAAACGGAATATTATTACGGCCATATTCGTTCATCAGATTAATTGCAACGGTTTTTTGATAACTCATATAACCTGAAGTGTAATTAATAAATTAATAATCATAAATATGATTTTATCATTTACAGATAATATTCTAAAATCGCCGGAAGATATTTATTTGTCAGTTTTGTAAAATTTTCTTTTCAATATTTTCTATAAAATCTTTGTCCCAGAATTCTTTAACAGTTCCATCAATCAGCCAGTAGAGCCGCGGAGGCGATTGCCCAATTAAACTAAAAAATTCGTTCATCTCAATCATATGATAAGGGAAATCTGATCCTGTGAGCACTTTAAACGAATCCGGGGTTACAGTGCCTTCGGTGAACATTAAAGCATAAATCTCCGGCAATTGTTTTGCCTTTTGGCTCATAACGGTCAGGTCCGCCGCAAGATGCTGGCAATGATCGCATTCTGTATTGAATATTGCGATCAGTTTTTCTCCCTGCGATAGATCCACCCGGCCCGCATCATTAAAATTTGTGTATTGAGCGAAAAGCAAATCATTTTGCGACTTTATGGGGATAAAAATAAAGACCAGCGCAATTGAAATAATTGTAATTACGGGGACAATAAAATAATTTTTCTTTTCCACGCTCAATTTAAAGACCAGAATAAGCATACCTATAAGAACAATATTTTTTATTATAGATTCAACGGGCGACATTTTTATCATCTCTCCGAAACATCCGCAGTTTTGTGCGTCTTTCAGGATTAAAGCCGTGTACCCTAAATAAATTGTAAAACCGATCAGAAATAAAATTGAAACCGGGACAACAATTTGTTTTATAGCGAACGGCTGAAAGAACGATAGACCCAGGGCAAACTCAAATCCGATTAAGATCCTCACGACTACAGCCGCAGTTTCGCGTGAAGCGGCAAGTCCGTGATCGAGCAATATTATCTCTATCAGTCCGGGCGAAATCATTTTTGAATAAGCCGAAAGCAGGAAAAGTACCCCTAAAATAAGACGTATAACTAACGGGATTTTTAATTTCATATTAATTCTCTAACGTCATTAAGAATAAAACAGTGATCATGTTTTTTCATTCCGATTTTAGGATAATAATCAATTGCAGCCGGGGCCGATAGCAGTATTAATTTTGCTTTACCCCCTGCAAGTTTTGTTCTGCGGATCAATTCCCTTCCAATTCCTCTACGCTGAAAATTTTTTCTCACAGCTAGATCAGAAAGATATGTGCAATATGAAAAATCGGTAACAGAACGCGCAATTCCGACAAGCTGCCCGTCAGCACGTGCGGTTATAATGAGATTTGCGTTATCGATCATTTTCTTAATTCTCTCAAAATCAGTAACAGGCCGGCGCTCTCCAAGCGTTGATTCTATGAGGCACTCGATGAATTCAGCTGCACTTGGATGATTTTCAATTTGATAAGCTATTTCCATTTCACGTTCTTAATTTTGCATGAAATATAATCAATGCTGATAAATATTGTACTCACTTCACTTTGTAAATAAATCAACTTCATCTTTATCAGGAATAATCACTTATATAATCAATTTTTCCTTCTTTCCAAAAATCAGCTGAAATAAATAGCTGCTTCCATTTAGACTATTTTTTAGCTATCATGAAGTAATAGATTATTAAAAACCTTTTCAAAAGCACCCACTATGTTTGAAGCAAAAAAAATAAAACCGCTTAAGAAAGGTTTAAAACTGTTTCAGGTTTATGCTATTACCACAGGAACAACTATAAGTGCTGGTTTCTTTTTGCTCCCGGGTTTAGCTGCCTCCCAGGCCGGGCCGGCGATAGTATTAGCATACGTAATTGCGGTCATTCCGCTTATTCCTGCGATTTTTAGCATACTGGAACTTGCAACCGCCATGCCCAAGGCCGGCGGTGTATATTATTTTTTGGATAGAACTCTCGGCCCTTTGATGGGCACGATCGGGGGCTTCGGCACCTGGTTCGTTCTCATATTAAAAGTGGCTTTTGCATTAATTGGAATGAGTGCGTATATAACTTTATTTTTTCCAAATTTTCAATTCACTCCGATAGCTATAGTAATTGCAATGGTGATCGGGATTATAGATTATTTCGGCGCTAAAAAAAGCGGGGGTTTTCAATCCGTATTAGTAACGATTCTTTTGATCATATTACTTGGTTTTTTAGGGGAAGGGCTGGTTTTTGTAAAGCCTGAACACTTCACAGGTTTTTTTGATTCCGGATTTTCTCAGATTATCTCTACAGCCGGAATGATTTACATCAGCTACGCCGGCCTTAGCAAGATCACCAGCCTGTCTGAAGAAATTCATAATCCTGAACGCAATCTGCCATTGGGTGTATTCCTTGCTTTAGGAACGGCACTGGTGCTCTACATTCTGGGAACTCTTGTGATGGTTGGAACAATCCCTATGAGCAGTCTCGCCGGGGACTTAACACCAGCGGCGACTGCGGCCAGGTTTTTCTCAGGCAAAATAGGGGTAGCCGTTATTTCCATAGCTGCGTTAGTTGCATTCATGTCTGTAGCTAACGCAGGAACAATGAGCGCAACCAGATATCCGCTTGCCATGAGCCGCGATCAGATTATGCCTGCGATATTCAAGAAATTAAGCAAGAGGGGAACTCCGGTATACTCTATCATTCTGACTGTCAGCATTACAATACTTGTTTTGCTTTTACTAAATCCCACAAAGATTGCTAAACTCGCCAGTGCCTTTCAGCTCCTTATGTTTGCATTAATATGTTTAGCGGTAATAATAATGAGAGAAAGCCGAATTGAATCATACGACCCCGGCTATCGATCTCCATTGTATCCGTGGATGCAGATATTCGGTATTATCTCGTCTATCTGGCTGATTTTCCAAATAGGTTGGTTATCGATTGTATTTTCTCTAATTCTTGTAGTGCTATCTGTAGTTTGGTATTGGGTTTATGTAAGGGGAAAAGTTGTAAGAACAGGGGCTATTTACCATATTTTTGAAAGACTTGGCCGTCAGCGTCATCCGGGACTGGATAGCGAACTTCGCGGGATTCTTAAAGATAAAGGATTACGGTTAAATGATCCCTTTGAAGAAATTGTTACACGCAGTTTGGTAATTGACCTTAAAAATAATTCAGAGTTTGAAGAAGTTGTTGTGACTGTTGCTCACTGGCTTGCCACGATGGTTCCATATAATGCGTCGGAAATTAAAGAGCAATTTTTAGAGGGAACCAGAATTGGAGCTACGCCTGTTACACACGGCATTGCTTTGCCTCATTTGAGAATCGACGGACTAACGCGCGCGGAAATGGTTCTTGTAAGATGCAATGAAGGTGTCAATATTACTTTTAATAATCCACTCAGCCATCATGATGCTGAAGAAAAAGCAGTTGTAAAAGCAATATTCTTCCTTATAAGTCCGGAACAAAATCCGACGCTTCATTTGCGTATTCTCGCACAGATAGCAGGACGTGTTGAAGAGGATAATTTTGCACAAGAATGGAATAATGCCCAGGGTGATCAGGAACTGAAAGAAGTTCTTCTAAATGATGAGCGATTTGTTTCTTTTCAATTGCAGAGTAATAATAAAACAGGAATGATGGCAGGAAAAGCGCTGAAAAATATTGATTTTCCCCAGGGCTGTCTTGTAGCAATTCTCTGCAGAAATGGCGAGTCAATTGTGCCGGATGGAAAGACTGTACTACAGGATGGGGACCGTTTAACGGTGATAGGCGATCCGAAAGGGATGAGCAAGTTTAAAAAACTATTTATTGAAGAAAGTTAAATAAGGTATTTAACCGGGCATACTTTTAGAACGGGCTTCTTTTAAGGCATTAGCATACCATTCAAATTCGTCAAGAAATTTTTTGACCTTGCTGTTAATTACATCATCAGCAGGTTTACCTTCCGAATCAAAAGCTTTGTGTATTCCGGGGATGCCTAATATCATTCTCGGAGTAACCATTCCGAGTTCGCCTAAAAATACTCTGGCCTGAACTGCGGAGCGCATTCCCATTATTGGTCCCCCGCTGTAGCTTGTTATGGCAGCAGGTTTGAAAAAATACTCCTCGCGGAAATGATCCATCAAGTTGGTTAAGGCGGGGGGTAATGAATGGTTGTATTCTCCTGTTACTATTATGTAACCGTCCGAACTGGTTAATATTTCATGGAGTTTTTCAAGTCCTTCCGGTGCGGTTCCCTTTGGATACTCTTTAAACATCTTATCGAGCAGAGGTAAATTGTATTCTTTTGGATCTATAATCGTAACATTAAACTTTCTTTCGGAACATTTTTCCGAAAGATATTTTGCGGCTTTAATCCCCTGGCTTTTTTCCCTAACTGAACTGAGAATTATTGAAATATTTAACGGCATGTTTTACCTTTTTAGCTACTAAACACTTTAGCAAATGAAAAGTTCAAATGGGATATAATATTAAAGCGAAACTATTAATGAGCAGCGGTTCCTTTTTCTACTTAATTATAGTTTTAAGAGCAGTCAGAATATTATCAATGGGTATAATTTCTGTCGAACTTTTGACTTTTGCCGCTTTATAATTATTGGCTGGTATAACCACTTTCTTGAAGCCCAACTTAGCGGCTTCCTGTATGCGCTTCTCTATATTACTGACACTCCTCACTTCGCCCCCCAGGCCAACTTCACCTATCACAACCATATCATTTTGCGCAAACTTGTTTGAGAAATTGGATGCGATCGCGCAGCAGACGGCAAGATCAACTGCAGGTTCATCAATCCTTATACCGCCGGCAATATTAAGGAAAACATTCTGAGCGGAAAGACGCATATTTGCTCTCTTTTCCAAAACAGCAAGGAGAATTGAAAGACGGCGGTAATCAAATCCTGTGGCGACCCGTTGAGGATTGCCGTATGATGACGGAGTTACAAGCGCCTGTACTTCAAGAAGGATAGGACGCGTTCCCTCCATGCTTGAAGTTACTACTGATCCGGTAATTTCTTTTTCACGTTCGCTTAAAAATATTTCACTCGGATTTTTTACTTCTTTTAATCCGTCATCGTGCATCTCAAATATTCCGATCTCGTTTGTGCTTCCGAATCTGTTTTTTTGCGCTCTCAGGATCCGGTACGAATAGCTTTTCTCGCCTTCAAACTGCAGGACAGTATCAACAATGTGTTCCAGAACTTTTGGTCCGGCAATGGCACCTTCTTTTGTAACATGTCCGACAATTATTATCGCCGAATTCTTTTTCTTGGCGAGTTGCATTAATTCTGCAGTACATTCACGTATTTGGGTAATTGTTCCGGGTGCGTTATTAAAGTCGGTTTTATAAGTAGTCTGTATCGAATCTACAATTACTACGTCGGGAGCGTTTTTTTCAATTGCATTAAGAATAATATCAAGATCGGTTTCTGTCATAACAGAAATTCGGGTGGAGTGGATTTTCAGTCTTTTAGCGCGGAGATTAATCTGATTTACGGATTCCTCGCCGGTAATGTATAAAACATCGCCATCAATTTTTGCGGCAGCCTGCATAACAAGAGTTGATTTACCAATTCCCGGGTCGCCGCCGAGCAGCACAATGGATCCAGGCATCAGGCCTCCGCCCAGAACCCTGTCGAATTCTTCTATATTTGTTTTAATTCTCTCTTCGCTTTGATGTGCTTCCGCGTTTAATTTTGTAAAGGAAGGTTCACCGGAATATTTTTTTTTGGAGGATTTTTTTTCCTCGACTAATTCTTCTGTAAATGAATTCCAGCTGTCGCATGAAGGACATTTCCCCATCCATCTTAATTCTTCGTGTCCGCAGTTGGAACAGACATATTTGATTCTGTTCTTTGCCATTAGAATCCCGTCCGCTGAATAAAATTTTTAATTACCGGATCACTGCTTTGCATAATCTGCGCGGGGGTACCCGTGTAATATATTTCCCCTTCGTGCATCATGGCTATTTTATCGGCAGTATTTTTTACACTGAACATATCATGTGTAACAATTATCGATGTTACATTAAGTTTTTCATTAAGTGATTTTATCAGGTCGTCAATTGCATCAGACATTACAGGATCGAGTCCTGTGGTTGGCTCATCATATAGAATATATTCCGGATTCGTAACAAGGGCTCTGGCTAGTGCTACACGTTTTTTCATTCCGCCGGAAAGCTCGGATGGTTTTAGATTTTGAATACCGGGTAGTCCAACCAGTTCGAGTTTCTCGGCAACAATCCCATTGATTTCATCTTGAGGAAGTCTGTTTTCACTTTCAATTAATGCCAGAGAAACATTTTCCTCCACAGTCATTGAGTCAAACAGAGCGGCGCCCTGAAAAAGAAAACCAAACTTTCTTCTGACTTCATAGAGAACCTTGCGCTCCATTTGCGTAATAGATTTGCCATGGAATCTGATTTCTCCCTCGTCAGGAAAAAGCAATCCGACAATATGTTTCAAAAGCACACTCTTCCCGCACCCGCTTCTTCCGATTATCGCAAGCGATTCCCCCTCGTTTATAATAAGATTAATTCCCCGCAGGACCTTATTACTGCCAAAACTCTTGTGAAGATTTACTATTTCTATCATTATGTTTAACAGGTTTTTTCAGATGAAAATATATGAAAGAAAAAAACATTATTCGAACTTTACCTTATTTACACTAAATCATATATCATAAAAAAACCCGGTCTGGGGAACCGGGTTAAATAAATCTGGCCGCGGAAATATTATGGATTTAAACCCGTATGGCAATCTGAGCAATTCATTTCTTTCCAGGCATCTCCCGAATCTTTATCAGGATGCTTGAATACCAGGAACGAATTTATTGATGAAACTTCCAGATTAGCAGGAGGTCCCTGAGCATTGATATAATGACATTGATTGCAGTCCTTTTTTATCAATCGTCCTTTATCCGTTGAATGATTATCAGTATGACACCGGAAACATCCCAGGAATTCAAAATGACCAATGTTATTGGGATAAACGTCCCATCTCACTTTCATTTCCGGGAAAATATTTTTCTTAAATTCATCCTGAATTCCTTTAACCGCCTGATCGATAATATTCTTTTTCTTGGAATATATTTCAGGATAATTCTCCTTGTAATATGTATTTATACCGTCTCTTATGGCAATCATTGCCGTATCAGTAGTTGAATATTTCTTGCCAACGAGTTCCAATGCCTGGGCTTTTACCCACGGCAGATCTTTTGGAATAGTACCGGACGCGAGCGCCGTATTTATGAAAAAGGATGGCGGCTGATAATTATGCGAAGGTCGATTGTGGCAGTCCATACAATCCATTGTTCTTGTCATCATTGTATCGAGAGATTTTTTGTCAACACTTTCATTAATATCCTGATAAATCTGGATCTCCCCGGTTTTAAGATTGGTATATCTGACCCACGGAATTTTTTCGCGTTTTTTATCTGTTGATTTATATTCAATCTTGATATCGGGATTAATATGCCAGTGAATTCCCTCGGTTGTTCCAAATGCGCTTATCAAAGATCCTATCTTCATGGTGAGCGATATGTCCCATTCGGAATTTTTTTCATCCGTTAGATAGTGTCTTTGAGTGACAATATTTCTTGAGTAAAATTTTTGAGGCCAGTGACACTGCTCGCATGTTTCGCGGGCAGGACGCAAATTGGATATCGGTGTTTCGATTGGTCTAGGAACAGTTCCCAGTGTTACGGCATAGACCTGATATAAGCCTGAAAGTTTTGATCTGACATACCAGTCAGCTCCTTCGCCCACATGGCAGGCAACGCAGGCAACTTTAGCATGCGGAGAATTCTGATAGGCTATGTATTCGGGCGCCATAACACTATGGCATAATTTCCCGCAAAATTCCACCGATTCTGTGTAATGAAATGCTTCATAGCTTCCGAAAGCAGTTAAAAAAAGGAAAATTGTAGTCCCGATCGAAAAAATGTAGAATGCATGTCTGTGGCGCAAATCATTAAGATTGACATGCGGCCACTCTCTTGGCGGAAGAATGTGATGTTTTTTATCGCGCTTTACCTTCAGAAACATTCCGATGGGAATCATAACCAGGCCGGCAACTAAAAATCCGGGCAGAATAATATATACAACGAGTCCAAGGTATGTTCCGCCCCCTGACGAAAATGTAATAACAAATAAAAAGATAATCATGAAAAGACTGATCAGCGCAATAGTAGCGCCGATAAGAGAAATCCAGTTTTGTGAAGAATGTGGTAATTTCAGCTTCATATTTTTCCTTCAGAATTGCTTATTAATATCTGGGAAGCAAAATACACTTTTTTTTAATTAGCGGGGTGCCCTTCGGCAGAGAGGACTATAAAGCCAAATTAAATATTTGGAAAAATAGTCCACTTTACTTCACTCCAACGGTATATTATTATGACCTTTTCTTTTCGCTATCTTTTATCTTAAAATACAGAGCAACAATAAAGACCAAGAATATAAGTGTGGCCAGGGCAAATCCGTTTCGTCTTGTATAATACTCATCTATTTCTATTTGCGCCAAGGCAGAAGCTTTTTCCGAAAATTCCACACCCTTAACGGTTTTTTCGCTTACCCTTGAAGAATCGAAAGTATGGACCAACGTTCGGGATTGTATTAAAGCCTGTTTGGCATCCTGAAGCTGGAATCCTATTTCAATATCATTCATTCCTTTCTGTCTTACTTCTAAGTACTTAGCATTCGCTTCATCGAATTTATTTTTTAAGTGAATTAAAGATGAATATATTTTTTGCGAAACGGCATATCCGCTGTCTCCGGTGGTATGACACTCAATACATGTAGATTCTTTTCCTATTCCGATCATTTCATCGTTTGGTTTTTGAACGCTATGATTACCGTGGCATTGCTCGCACCCGTGAATTCCTTTTTGTTCAAATATTTTCGAAATTTTGGTTGCATTGAAATATTCGTAATTGGTTACATGACATGTTCCGCATACATGCGAAATGGATTTTACACCGGGGGGTGTGGCACCATGATTTCCGTGGCAATCATTACAAGCGGGAGCGCTAACGTCTTTATTTTTTAACAGAGCAATACCATGCACACTTTTTGAATATTCCTCAAGCTGGTTTGTTGGAATTTTGTAATTTTTCATGAATTCTAAATTGCCGTGGCATTTATTACATGTATTCGGCACATTTAACGCGTACACAGATGATCGGGGATCTTTCGCCGGCAGGATTGAATGCGCTGAATGACAGCTGGCGCATTCCGCTACATTTTGGTCTCCTGCCAATAATTTCTTGCCATGTGCACTCGTATAATATTGCTCCACCTGATCAGTAGCTATTCTGGGTTGATATACCCTCATTATGTTTATATTCGAATGACATTTTCCGCAGAATTTTGGAATATCCTTTCGTTTAGGAACACCGACATATCCCTTCTTTGGACTCATTGCAATTTCCTGATCATCACTACTCGGATCGCCGCCATGACAGGAAGAACAACTCAGAGCTGCATGCCGGTGAACATCACTTTCCAAAAAATCAGCCGGCAATAATTCAATTTCTTTATGGCATTTATAACATTGGTCTTCTTCAGAATTCCTATTTCCGGTAGCAGCCGTCTTTTGTGCGTTCACCGAACTTAGGAGGAAGAAAAACGGGAATGCATATATCGATAAGTTTATAAATATTTTTTTCATTTTGTTGTTCCCTAAATTAAGTAGCCGACAACTGTCATTATCACGATGAACGCCACCACAATTATTCCGATTAAGGTTAAGGGTTGAATTTTCCAATTAGGTTTGTTTTTAATCTTTATATAGGGAATTATCATCCAGAAGAAACCTGCCACACCGAAGAACAGAACTCCCACCAGCTCTCCTTCCAGAAATAATATATGAGCAGGCAAAAATTTAAGGGATTGGAACATGAACATAAAATACCATTCCGGTTTGATGCCTGCGGGTGCAGACGCAAATGCTTCCGCCTTGTTGCCCAGCTCCCACGGAAAATAAAGAGACAAGAAAATTAATAGATTAAAAACTACAATCCATAAAAGAAGATCTTTCAACGCAAAATCCGGGAAAAATGGGATATATTTTTTCTTCTCTTCTGGCAAATTCTTGAAGTGATCCGGTTCATGCATTCCCTGCTGCTGAATAAACAATAAATGCAGACCAAGAAATACAGTAAAAATTGCCGGAAGAATTGCCACGTGAATTCCAAAAAATCTTGAAAGAGTTGCCCCGGTTACATCTTCGCCCCCTCTCAAAAATGTTTTCAGCGGTTCGCCGATAATTGGCACGACTCCAACAATGTCTGTTCCTACTTTTGTAGCGAAGAAAGCAAGCTCATTCCACGGGAGAAGATAACCGCTGAATCCAAATGCGAGAGTAAAAACCAAAATAATAAAACCGGTTACCCACGTTAACTCTCTGGGTTTTTCATATGCTTTGGAAAAGAAGACGCTGAACATATGAACGAACGCAAAGAACACTAACAGATTAGCGGACCAGCTATGGACATTTCTTATCAACCATCCGAATCTAACTTCAGTGATAATAAACCGGACACTCTCATATGCGCTGTCTTCTCCCGGTCTGTAATATAAAAGAAGAAGTATTCCAGTGAACAACTGAACTAAAAAGAGAAAGAGTGTCACTCCTCCCATATAGTACCATAATGAATGTTTATGTGCCGGCACTTTCTTGTGCTGAAGCAGATTACGAATAGGCGAGAGATCATACCGTTCATCTATCCAAGCTATAAACTTACTTCCAGTATTTTTGATCATAATTAACCCTGTTTAGTAATTACAATTTCATCTTGAATTACTTTTACATCAAACTGTTCAAGGGGTCTTGGTGGCGGGCCAGAAACATTGCGTCCGTTAAGGTCGTAGATCCCATTGTGACAAGCGCATAAAATTTGCTTCGTATCAGTCTTATACTGAACAATACAATCGAGATGTGTACAGCCGGCAGATAATGCTTTTAACTGATTATCTTCTGTTTTTATGAGAATTACCGGCTCTCTCCCGAACTTAATTATTTTAGCGCTGTTTGTCGGGAGTTCTGAACTTAAACCCGCTTTGACAGAATTAACTTTTGGTTCGGCGCTTTTAGGCGGAATGAGAAACGAGAATACCGGATATAAAACGGCAACAATCCCGCCTATTCCCCCAACCCCCAGCAATGTGTTCAGAAATTTTCTTCTATCTAATTTCATGTTTAGTTCTAGTTTAATGAATAATCAGTTGATTAATTATGGATTTCTGGCTTCCTCCCACGGCGGAAGAATTTTTGTCAGAAGATACAGTAACACAAATGGCAGACAAAAAATAACAACGGAGGCAAAAAATCCTTCCAAACCGAAAAACGTGATTTTATAAACCGTCAAGCCTCTAAAACTTTTCGAGAACAATTGTCCACCGATCACAATGTTCCAGCGGGTAGAAAAAATCCCCACTTGGACAAGTATTGCCGAAATAAAATAAACCATTTTTTTAAGATCTGATGGAGCTTTAAATATTTTAATCAGCGAAATCATTGCAAGGGGTATTAACATACCCATAAATAATTGTATTACAATTAAACTGATAAACAATTTATTGGAAACAAGATATGCTAAAATATTAATAGATTCCTCAGATTCATAAATACGGTGTATAAAATCTAACGCCTCAAGCGAGAAGTCTATTATCATTGCATAAAACAAGTAGCTCGCTAATTTGTCCAGACAGACAATATCCAACTCTTTGCCGCGGATAGGAGTGATTATCATGTACAAAATGAGGACCATCGCTATACCGGAGACAATTGCAGAGAAGAGAAAAACAATCGGCATAAGAACACTAGACCACCATGGATTTGCCTTTATAGATCCGAATATGAAACCAACATAACCGTGCAGAAGGAACGCTGAAGGAATTCCAATAATCGTGATTATCTTAACCCATTTTTTATCAAAATGAATCGCTTTTTCAGAAATATCCTTTGAAAAAAGGGAAATAATTTTATGAATCCATTTTTTGATGCCGGTTTCTTTCTGCGCCCACAGAATAATATCTCTTCTGTACTCAAACCAAATTTCCAGGCACAATACCGCCATCAGATACCAAGCATAAACAAATCCGAACATGGCCATTGCCGATGCACTGTTCGGCGTAATCAGTATTTCATATGATTTTTCCGGATGCCCCAAGTGACCAAGCAATGGAAGGGGCGCGACTATTAAGAACGCCATGGCCGTCAGCATTGCAAGGCGGTATGTCGGCTGAAGTTCTTTTACGTTAAATACCTTAACGAGAGATGCCAAGATGAAAGCTCCTGCGACAAGTCCTGTTAGATAAGGATATAATACTATGAGGATTCCCCAATGGAGTTCAATTTCATTTGGAAAAATATATCCCCATACTTCCTTGAGTATCGGTGTCAGGTGTTGAATCAGCTCTTCCAATTCTATTTTACCTCCACGTCTAAATTAGCGTAATAGACTTTAGGTTCTGTATTGAGAGAAGGTTTAAGAATTCCGATTTTATTCATTCTTAAAAAGCGAACTAAAGGACTGGATTTTTTAGTAAGTTCACCAAATACTCTTGCCTGGGTAGGACACACTTCAACACATGCAGGAACTTTATCCTGAACAATTCTATGATAACAGAAAGTACATTTCTCCGCCGTATGGGTTTCCGGGTGCAAGAACCGTGCGCCATAAGGACATGCCTGGATGCAATATCTGCAACCGACACAATAATCTGAATCAACAAGAATTACTCCGTCTTCACCGATAAAAGTGGCGCCTACCGGACAGACTTGAACGCACGGGGGGTTGTCACAGTGGTTGCAAATTTTTGGTACAAAAAAACTTCTTAGCAACTTTCGGTTCGAATTCGACAGATTACTGAACCCATCTATTGAACCATTAGGACTCTCAACCTGTACTTCGCCATTTTCATAGATTCGGTAGCGTTCAACCCAGGTTCTAAAGAAAAAGGGTACTTTAGGAACATTGTTTTCATTTTTACAGGCAACTGCGCATCTTCCGCATCCTATACATTTATTAATGTCTATGCCCATTCCCCATTTGTGGTTGCTCGGTACGTATCCATTTTTAAGCATCCATTTTTTTACAGTCTTTAATTTGTCGGTTGCTCCCAGCAGTCCAAATGCAATAGGCGCTAATGCGAGAATGGCAATTTTTTTAAGAAAAGTTCTTCTCTCGACTTTCTTATCTATCACTTTTAAATTGCTTTCCATCATTGGGCCTCGGGTAAATGTGGATAATGACATTGCCAGCAGACATATCTTGGTTCATGTGTAACCATATTTATCCTCGGAATAAATTTATCCGCTTTGGCACTTTGTGAATGGCACTGACCGCAAAATTCTCTATCTACCGGTTTAGTAGGTCTGAATTCTCTCGGATGCAGTCTGTGTTTTTCGGTAGTAACATGACATTTTGTACAGGGAATATCCATATGGCTCGACACAGACTTCACACTCGATATTTCTGCATGACATGCAGAGCATTCCTTTGGTGCTTGTGGGGGGGTCGGGTTGTGCGGATTATGGCATGTTACACAAATTTTTCTCGGGTTATGAGCTTCAGAAACGATCTGCGGATAGCCCGTAGGCCGCGATGTATTATATTCGTGGCAGACAACGCAAAAAGTTCTGTCCCGTGGAATTTCCGGTTTAAACTGATCCGGATCGTTGGTATGATTAATAGACGGTCCATGACAAACTTCGCAAGAAAGGTTTTTATGATAATTCGCATTTTTAAGTTTCCAAAGATCATCATGACAATCAGCGCAAGCCTCCTGTCCAGCATATTTCAACTCCCGATCAGCATTCTCTTGAATTGAACCCGCACGGTAATGACCAACCAGTCCAAAATCTTTCGGTGTAAGAAGTGAGTTTGCTACAATAAAAACAGCTACAATGACAATTAAAAGCACTGACAAACGCTTAACTTGTTCTGGGATTTTATGCCATATTTTTTTCATTAAGATGCTCGTTGTTACTTTTAGTATATGTTTTTACAAATCCGGTCTCTTAATCGTTAGTAAGTTCACTTCCTTTCTTTCGCTTTGAATATAAAATTGAGATTACCAGCAGAACTGCTCCGAGGAAAATAAACGAAATAATTCTGTAGCTCGGGTCCAAATTCGTCGTTCCCACAAACAGTACATATACTACAGTTAATACAAATGTTAAAAGCGCCATCCATCTGTATTTCCTGTTCTTCAGAATGATGCTCATTACATAGTAGCCGATCGCAACTGCAGTCCAGGAAAGCCCGACATAATCACTTGGGACTATATGATATAGTGCATATGGAAAGATGATGAACGCCGATCCGAGATAGGCCAGTCTCATTGAATCGGTTGTTAAATCGAGTCTACTCTTTTGCCAATTTAATATACGCGCGCTTATCAACGCAACGACACCGAAACTGAGTGCAATCGCTCCTATTTCTTCTTCAAGAACCAGGTAGGTGAAGAATATGATCAGATACATTATAAAATTGGCAACAATTATAATTTTTGAACGGAACCAAAGCGCGGTAGCCACAACTACCAAACTCTGCCAGCTTAACCAAACAAAATAATCGGGCTTGGGAAAGTTATTAACTATTGCAATGCTTAACGCTGTGTACCCGAGAATAGCGTAGAAGAAAGTTGAATATTTGCTTTTCAGTTTCTCATAATAGAGGATAGAAAGAAGAAGGAATAATACTGAGAAAATTAACTCGGATACAGCTACGGCACTCATAAATTTCGAAAGTGAGATAATCAGAAAAAGAAGAAAACACATAAATGAATTCAGCAATGTATTCAGCACCGCGTTCATCGACTCTTCTTCACTTCTTTTTCCCGACAGATTTCCATACGCATAGATGAGGCAATACAGAAGAAGAAAATAAATATTTATCAGAGGTGAGCTTTCGAGACCAAAATTATTACCGGCGACGGGATTACCGACAAACCAGGCTAAGTGTGAAAAATAAACTAAGACAATTGAGTAGGTATAAAATGGATTCCAGTCGAATGTTTTTTTTACGTAAACAGACCACACGGAAATCAAAACCATTAAAGGAAAAATCACCCAAAATGTGTCACTCGTCAAAGCTGTTACGGAAACCAGAGTAATTCCCAACGACATTAGATAAGGTGATTTTCTTTTCAAGGAATAGAAGATGTGAAAGGTGGATACTATACCAAGAAGCAATAATTCAACGGTTAAATTCTCTATTGCCGGGTCGAGAGAAAAATAGTGTAAGCGCAAGGTGGAGAAGAAAAGCAGTAAAAGCGCTCCGCCAAAAATGTATTGTGAAATGAACTGAAGCGAATTTTTCCAGTAGTTCGATAACCAGAAGAGAAAACCAACTAAGACATATCCCACTAAACTGGGCAAAAATGATGGTAAATTTCGATAAGGGAAGGTCAGCAGGAATACAATACCGATTGCGAGAATAACAATTCCGGTCTTCGCAAACCAAACTTGACCTATCTGAGTTTCAAGTGAGTCCGAACGGTCGGTAGGACTCTCGGGCAAAATTTCCGGAATAGGGCTTTCACTCTCTGAAGATTCAGCACCTAAGTTTAGATGTGTTTCGAGTTTTGAAACTCTACTTTCAATATTCTTTAGATAAGAAACAAGCTGGTTTATTTTTTCGCTGTCGGAGTTATTTTCCATCTTCTCATTCTCCGTTATATGTTAAATGATTAAACCTTTCTCAAAAATGAATAATTAGTATATAATTCTAAACCGGATATCGGTCCACCATATCCGATTTCAAAATAGTTTTTAAATTTCCCTGATGCAAGATATTTTTTCTTCGGAAAAGAAATTTTTGAGAGGGATAATAACTCAAAAGGGAATCGTTACGATTCCCTTTTGAGCTGAAATGAACTTAATTCTTATATCATGAAAATACTATTTTTTATTCGTATTTGTTTGTTCCTTTTTTTCGATCTTCTTTTCAATGATTATCTTTGAATCTTTGCAATCCTTACCCATTTTTTTCATCATCATTTTATGTATACTCTTTCCATGCTTAGTTGACATCTCCATTTTGCAACCGCCTCCGCAGCATTCACATTTGCCTTCTCCCTTTTTCCCTTTATCCATTTTATGTTTGAAGTAGAAAACATTACTTTCGGATTCATGCCTGTCCCCATCTTTGGTTACCCAATTTTTAGCGGAGCCATCCCCTTCTTTCATAAAATTCTCTGCGTCCTCTCCTTCATAGGTTTTGGTCTCTTCCTTACCGTCTTTTGTGGTTGTAACGGTAACAATTTTTTTTCCGTCCTCAACATTTACCATTACTTTTTTTGTTATACCGTCTTTTTTAATATCAAAATCCCCGTCTTTGAGCTCTTTCAGATCACCGGAAGAAAAAATTCTGATCTTTTTTTCAGACCTCATCTTGTCTGCCATATTCTGGGCATCCTTTCCTTCAAATACGACCTCTTTACCATCCACCTTAACAGTAATTTTTTCAACTTTGCCTTTAAGCTCGTTCAACTTTGAATCATCATCGTTGGTTGTTTGCGCAAAAATGTTGGTTGATAATAATCCCAGAAGAATGACTGCCGCGAGAGTCAGAAATTTTGATTTGTTTTTAATAGTTATTTTCATTTTGCTTCTCCTTATTTGATTTAGCCGTTTGGAAGTTATCTAATCTTACAAACAAAAGATGAAAAGGGTCCACAAAATATGTTAAAAATTGTTAAAGGTAAGAATTAAGAGCAATATTCCCCTAAATTTACAACCATGAAAGAGAAGAAAATCAAATTTATAGTAGCATTGATGACGGTGGCGGTTATCGGCTTAATAACAGTTCAGCTTTATTGGATCTCTAATTTGATTCAAGTGGAGCGTGAACGGTTCCGGAGAAACGTTTTTCATTCGCTGATTAAAGTAGTTGACCAAATCGAAAAAGAGGAAGCGGCCAAAACCGTGATAGCCAATATTCTGGAGGATAAGAAATTAAAGTCAGGTGCATCCGGCAAAAAATCACAGAAGCAAAAAGACTCCTCTTTTTTTATTGATGACTCCGTTTCAAATTCTAAAATGGTAAAACTTTTTACCGATGAAGCTCCCTACAGAATTAATCCTAAAAATGATTTTGACTCGACTAAGAAAGGTGTTCAATTAAGGGTGTTTGCTTATTCACCCGACCGAAGATCGAACATGCCGAGATATGTCTGGCGTTCTGATATTGATACTATAGTACGGAGCCGGGAAACTCTTATTCAGAAAGTTGTAGCTGAAATGGTGGAAGTTAACTCCCAGAAAAAAATTGAAGAGCGGATTTCAACTAATCAGATTGATAAACTGCTCTCGGATGAATTTAAAACCAGAGTTTTCAGCGGCGAGTTTTATTTCGGTGTTTATAAAACCAGAAATAACAGCTTTACATTGTTAAAAAATGGCACGGATACAACTCTAATACGAAAGTCCAGATTGAGAACATTGCTCTATCCCGCAGAGATGTTTTTAGACAGAAACGAATTGGTTGTTTACTTCCCCGATCAGGAGCGGCAGATATTAAGTTCTATTTCCGGGATGATGGGACTGTCAGTTGGCCTGATTTTTTTAATTGTCTGGGTTTTTTACAAAACAATTCAGATGCTTCTTCGCCAGAAAAAAATCACGCAGGTAAAAAATGATCTGATAAACAACATTACGCATGAATTCAAAACCCCCATTTCTACTATTTCTCTTGCGTGCGAGGCGCTTAATGAACCGACCCTTTTGACTGAGAAATCCTCGGTTATGCGTTATTCTAAAATAATAAAAGAAGAAAACGATCGGCTGAAGATAATGGTCGAGACCCTGCTTAACACTGCGGCTATGGAGAAGAGTGAATTTCAATTATCAAAAGAAGATATTGATATTCACGACGTTATACGATCCGCCGCGATGATGCATGAGGAAACATTGAGACAGAAAGATGGAAGGATAATTTATGATTTTAAGGCCGCGCAGTCTTTAGTGAATTGCGACGAATTTCATGTGACAAATATTATAGCAAATTTGATTGACAACGCTATAAAACATAATGCTAATAATCCGGTTATAAATATTTCGACAATAAATAAAAACAAATCCGTATCAATAATCATTAAAGACAACGGAATAGGAATTGCCAGGGAATTTTACGGTAAAATTTTTGAGACATTTTACCGGGTTGAAACCGGGAATGTGCAAAGCGTGCGGGGATTCGGAATCGGGTTAAGTTACGCAAAGAAAATTGTTGACGCGCATGGAGGAAGCATATCTGTGAAAAGCGATCCGGATAATGGAAGCGAGTTTTTATTAACGTTTCCTATCGAGGGCAAATAATGAAAGATAAAGCCAAAATACTGCTCGTTGAGGATGATACAAATCTTGGTACGATTCTAACCGAATTTCTTGCGGTGAAAAAATTTGATGTGACTCATTCCCTGAATGGCGAAGACGGTTTCAATCAATTCAAAAATTATAAGTTTGACCTCTGTCTGATTGATGTGATGATGCCGAAAATGGACGGATTTACTCTAGCAAAAAAAATCAGAATGATTAATAAGAACGTCCCTATATTATTTGTAACCGCTAAATCCATGCTCGATGATAAAATCGAGGGCTTCAAAATAGGCGCCGATGATTACGTTACTAAACCCTTCAGCATGGAAGAGCTTATTTTGCGAATTAACGCAATTATGAAACGCACAAAGTCATCCAATGCCGAAGATGACAGAAGTGAATTTAAAATTGGAGAATACGAATTTGATTTCAACAAGAGGGTTCTTGCGCATAACGGAATTGAACAGAGACTCACACAAAAGGAAAGCGATCTGTTAAGACTTCTCTGTATTAATAAAAACAGAATTCTTGAACGGTCGGAAGCATTAATAAGGATATGGAAAGACGAAAGCTATTTTACCGGCCGCAGCATGGATGTATACATAACAAAGCTCCGAAATTATCTCAAGTTGGACAAATCAATTGAGATTATTAATGTACACGGCACAGGATTTAAATTAATCTCCAAGTAAATCAATTATTGCCACATTAAGTGCGTTATTTAATTCTAATTATCTTTTATCTTCATTACTTCTTTATCAAAAGGCCTGATCAAAAATAAGATCGCAGCAATTCTGCCGGCGAGATAAGCCGTTACTGCCGCGACCATTCCAATGAACGAAAAGAAATTTATAGTTATTAATAGAGTGAGGGTGATACCTGAAACTTCTATTAGTGTGGCATAAGTTATCGGTTCTGTTTTTCTTGAATGAACGAGTATCGCTCTTTGAAAACTTATCCACACTGTAGCCGCAGGAAAGATAGTATAAAGCAGCAGGGGAAATTTGGAAAATTCGGTCAGCGTTGGCGATAATCCCGCTACCTGTCTGAACCAGATTTCGGAAAGGGGTGTAAAAGAAATTAGACCCAGACTTGCAACGACTCCGACGGCAATTATTGCGGCAAAATTTTTCAGCTTAATATAATTATTTCGATTGCGCATGAGTGCTATCACCACTTCCTGATAGGATAACCCGAAACTCCTGAAGAAAAACACAAGCGAATTCAGAACAGGCAATACAGCCAGCGATTCAAGCGGCATTCTGCTCTGACCCATAAAAAATGTTACTACAGGATGAACGCCGAGTGAAATAAATGAAGTAAGAGCAAGCGGATAGTAAAATTGAATAATGCTGCGATAAGAAAGTTTATCAGAATCTATCAATTCATTTTTTGCCTTTACTTCTTTTACGAATTTATTGGCCATAATCCTGCTTGCCAGCGCCTCCATAATAACACCTCCGGAAAGCGCCAACGCACCAACAATAACTCCATCCAGATCAAAAAATGTGACGGAAACAACCGCCGTCAGAAACATTGAAGCCATACGGATAATTGTCCCGTAAGCAACCCGGCGAGTGGCATTGCAGCTGATCATAATTCCCTGGTAAAATCTTCTAAAACCTATGGCCGCGGGCCAGGGCATCAGAATTATTACTGCCTTGTGAGTAAGGAAAGCTACCTGAGCCGGAAGATTCATAAGATCAACAGTTAAAAAATAAAATACCGAAGGAATTATCAGAATCAGAATAGAACCGGTAATAATAAAATTTACGGAATAGACAAAATATTGTAGTTTATTAAATGAAAACTTATCATGAACAAGTGCGATCGATGCGCTCATCATCATGATAACGGGTGATTCGATAATCAAAGCCAGAGCGAAAGCAACCCCGTAAGCGGCAAGATTATATTCAGGATTCGGCATTCTTGCAATTAAAGCTGTAAGAAACGGGCCTTCAACGGACATCATAAGCCAAGTTGCCGAAAGGGGCAGCCAGAATTTCAGGATTTTTTTATACGTTAGTTTTTCGTTCACTTGAGGCTGTCAGAAACATTCGCAAAAAATAATTTTAGTTTGTTCCCGTCTAATTTTCCATCGGTTCTTACTCCAGAGCAAATATCAACACCGTAAGGTTTAACCTGCCTGATCGCGTCAGAAACATTTTGAGGATTTAATCCCCCCGCAAGAAAAACTGGACATTTTACAGAATCAACTATTTTTTTGCTGACGCTCCAATCATGGGTTCTCCCCGTTCCCCCTAATTCCTTAACGGCCAGTTTCTGATTGCCTGAATCGAGAAGAATGGCATCCACAAACCCGGAGATTTCTTCAGCTTCTCGAAGGGATTCATCATCGGTGACATGCACCACCTGAACAATTTTAATTCCCGGCATGGCTTTTTTCAGTTCAAGGTAAGATCCCCCAATCAGTTTATCGCAGATTTGAATTGTATTTGTCCTGCACCTTTTATGCTGATCAATTATCTCGCTCACACTCTGCCTGCTGGTGAGTAAAAACGTTGATATTGCGGGGGGCATTGCATCAGCGATTTCCGCTATTAAAATTTCAGGAATTACGCCCGGTCCGCTTGGCATTTCCGAAACCAATCCGATGGCCGAGGCGCCGTTTTTAACTGCAAGCTTCGCCTCGGCATGAGATGAGATGCAGCATATTTTAACTCTTATCATTCTGATACTCGCTTTTAAGAATAGAATACATTTTCATGGAACGGTATCTTTCCTTTACAAAAACTTTCTGCCGCAAAAGTCCTTCAAATTTCATCCCGCACTTTTCCATTACTCTCCATGAACCGATATTTTCCTCTTCACAATGCGCCTCCACACGATTCAATTGCAATTCCTCAAAGCAAAATCTGATAACAGACCGTAAGACTTCTGTAAGTATTCCCTTATTCCAATACTTTTTGGAAAGAACATAACCGATATCCGCGCAGTTATTTTCTCCTTTCCAGTCCCGAACATCGATACTGCCGATGAGTTTTTTCTCATTTTTAATTTCAATTCCGAAAATTATCCAACTATCCTTTTCAAATTTCTCTTTTGCAAATTTTATAAAACTTAAAGAGTCCTGAATTGTTTGATGAGAATACCACGGAAGAAACTCCGAGACCTCCGGCAAATGCGCGTATTCGAATATATCGGCAGCATCATCAGATGTAATTTTTCGGAGAATTAACCGCTCAGTCTCCAATTTGGGAATCTCCAGAAGGCCTATCGGATTATTCATATATTGCTTCAGTTTTTAGATGAAAATTAGTTAGATTTATTCCGGAAGAATTTATATGCAATTTACCAATTAAGAATTAAATAATTCAGAGGCTTTTATGATTTCAAAGGAACTTTTAGATATTCTTTGCTGTCCGGACTCCAAAGCGGATCTTGTCCTTGACGGTGATTTTCTTGTCTCCGTTGATAAAACTACAAGAAGACGGTACCGCATCGAAAATGATATACCTATTATGTTGATTGATGAATCCGAACAGCTCGATATTTCAGCATGGAAATCCATTATGGAAAGACACAGCAAACCGACCGAATGATGTATTATGATTGTTAAAACAGACCCGGCCGAGTTTCAGGATTTTCTTTCAGACGCATCCAATTACAAAGGATATGCGGAATCCATTTATTTCCCTGAATCGGAAATTGAATTAGTCGAGCTTTTAAAAAAATTAAATTCCCGGAAAATTAAAACAACAATAACAGGAAACGGAACCGGCTTGACCGGCGCGAGAGTGCCTGAAGGCGGTGTTGTAATATCTCTTGAGAAATTCAACCGAGTTCTCGGGGTTAACGGGAAAGAGATGTATGCGAGGGTTCAACCTGCGGTAATACTTAAAGAACTGCAGGATTATGCTGAGTCAGTAAAATTATTTTATCCTCCGGACCCAACCGAAAGGAATTGCTACGTGGGCGCCACCGTTGCAACAAACGCCTCGGGCGCAAGGACTTTCAAATACGGTGCTACACGAAATTTTGTTCTCGGTCTCAGAATAGTATTACCTGACGGCGAAATTATAACAATAGAACGGGGAAATAATTTTGCGGAAGGATCAACGGCACGGCTTAATACTGAAAACGGAAGGGAGATTTTGTTTTCACTTCCGGCATATAAAATGCCCGCGACAAAGAATACTGCAGGCTATTTCTGCGCGGAGAATATGGATTTGATCGATCTATTTATAGGCTCGGAAGGAACACTTGGAATAATTACAGAATTAAAATTGAAATTGATTGAACTGCCGAAAAATGTTTTATCCTGTGTAGCTTTTTTTCTTAATGAGGAAGACTCACTTAATTTTATAGATGAAGCCCGCTCTACCACTGCCGAAAATAAATTAAGGGATCGGTCATCTCACCCGGTTTTAAACGCGAGGGCTTTGGAATTTTTTGATCACAACGCAATTGAATTCTTACGTCCTGACTATCCGAACATTCCGGAGAATACTCAGTCTGCCGTCTGGTTTGAAGAGGATTTTAATTTTAACGAAGATGTTGTAATAAGCAGCTGGATAGAGTTGCTAAGAAAACATAACTGCGATGAAGAAAGTGTGTGGCTTGCCCTCGATAAAAATGAACAGGATAAATTTCATGAATTCCGCCATGCAATTTCGTGGAAGGTAAATGAATACATCTCACTGAGGAATCTAAAGAAGGTCGGGACGGACATTGCAGTTCCCGAAAAAAAATTCAGATTGTTTTATACCTGGATGAAGCACCAAGTAACTAAAGCGAATATGAAATATGTTATTTACGGACACTTCGGGGACTGCCATCCGCACCTTAACATGCTTCCTCAAGATGAAGATGAATATAAAAGAGCTAAAGCGATTTATAGTGAGATCTGTAAAGAGGCCGTCCGGCTGGATGGAACAATTTCAGCTGAGCATGGTATAGGTAAATTAAAAAGGGACTATTTATTTAGTATGTACGGGGAAAGTGTAATAAAAAAAATGGCGGAATTAAAGCTTGTCTTCGATCCAAACAGGATCTTAAACCTCGGCAATATATTTGCCGCGGAATATCTGGACGGGAATTAAGATGCGTTTCTTTTTGATTCTCTTATTGATATTTATTACCTCAGTTGTATCAACAGCGCAGATTGAAAAAAACATTGAAAGCCGTTATCAGCTTGCACTCAGTTATGAACAGGCAGGCTATCCGGAAAAAGCAGAACTAATCTACCGCGAATTAACAGATGCCCAGCCATGGAATAATATATATTTTGAATCGCTTAATAAAATTCTGATCTCCCAAAAAAAATACGATCAATCGATAGAACTGCTCAGCAACAGAATTAAACAGAATCCGGGAGACTTAAATTTATTCGGGCTTCTCGGATCAACTTATTTTATTCTTGACCGGCCGGATAAAGCGTTCGAAATATGGGACTCCGGTATTGCTATGAATCCATCCTCAGTTATCACGTACAGGATAATGGCCAATTATGCCATCGAGAACAGAGCATTTGATAAGGCGGTGGATTTTCTTAACCGCGGCAAAAAATATTCGGGCGATCCGGCAATTTTTTCTATGGACTTAGCTAATATTTACGCTGCTAACATGAAATTTAAAAATGCGGCATTAGAGTTCTGCAATTTAATTTCCAGGCATCCGGAACAGCTGCCCGCAGTTAAAGCCAGAATGAACAGTATTTTAAAAGGGCCGGGAGCTATTGAACAATCGATTGAAGCTGTGAAAGATTTTATTGATTCAAATTCTATTTTAGAGATTTATGACCTTCTTACATTCATTTATCAGGCTGCCGGAGATTATCAGGAAGCATTTAAAAACGTAGTTTCCGCGGAAAAGAAATTTAATGGAACCGGAACTCAGATTTTCATTTTTTCACAGGATGCATACCGAAACAGGCAATTTGAATGGGCTTCCAACTGTTATAATTATTTAATAAAACAATATCCGAACTCGCCATATATTGCAACTGCCAGAATCGGTTATGCACGAACCCTCGAAGCCTCGTTGGACCAGAAATTCATCCTCCGGACTGAATCCTGGAAGCCTATTGTAAAGCCGGTCCCACATTTTAATGATGAGTATATAAAAATTATTGATTCTTATAATAAATTTATCGCGGAATATCCAAATAACTCAATCAATATTGAGGCGCTCTTTAGAACCGCGGAGATATACAGGAACAGATTGTTAGATAAGCATAAAGCCGATTCAATTTATAGCCGGGTAGGCGAAATCTCACCGATGAGCGAGTACTTTATTTTATCTAATATGGCGCGCGGTATTATTGCCGTAGAAGAAGATAATCTGGACAAAGCTAAAAACTTTTTTGAAACAGTCAGAAAATATCCCCGGGTTGATCCCGAAAATCTAGCAAATGCTGATTTCTATCTTGGCCGGATAGAGTTCTGGAGGGGAAATTTTTCAAATTCAATTTCATACCTGATGAGTGTTACAAAAAACAGTTCAGCGGATTGTGCAAACGATGCGCTTGAACTTTCCGCTCTTATTAACATCTCAAAAAAAGATTCAATAAATCTTTTTCGCTATGCTCAGGCGGATCTTTTAGTTATACAAAACAAGCAGAAAGAAGCCGGTGTTGAATTTAAAACTCTAAGTGATAATCCCAACTTATTTGTTATAAATGACTTCGCAAAAAATAAATTTGCAGAAATTTTAATTTCGAATGATGATCTTCCAACAGCCATCAAAGTGCTTGAGGAGATCACACAGAACACAAAAAATGCGATTTTCGCCGATAAAGCCACTTTTTTACTTGCTGAGTGCTATAAATACGGGATAAAAGATCTTCAAAAAGCGGGGCAAACTTATCAGAAATTACTTGAAACTTTCCCAAACTCACTCTATTTTGACCGTGCGCGTGAAGCGCTACAAAGTCTTCCAACTAAAAATGGTTAAAAATGAGCGATACTAGAGAACCACGCACTGTAAAATGTTCTTTCTGCGGAAGAGACGGCAGCGAAGTTACTTCCATGGTTGCCGGTCCGGATGTTTACATCTGCGACATATGCATCAAGACAAGCGTAGATATTTTAAAGAATAATATTACATCATTCCCTAAAAAAGAAACTTATCATTCATCCCTTACCCCGGATCTTATTAAAAAAAGCCTGGATGAATACGTGATTGATCAGGACCTGGCAAAGAAAATCCTTGCCGTGGCAGTTTATAATCATTACAAACGTGTGAATGCCTCAAATTCCTTGTTTGATATGGATGAGGTGGAAATTGAAAAGAGTAATATTCTTCTGATGGGACAAACGGGCGTGGGTAAAACTTTACTCGCCCAGACTCTCGCAAGGATTCTTGACGTACCTTTTGCGATAGCCGACGCCACTACATTAACCGAGGCCGGTTATGTAGGAGATGATGTTGAGACTGTTCTTGTCCGCTTGCTACAGGCTGCCGATTACAATCTTGAAAAGGCACAAAAGGGAATTGTTTACATAGATGAGATTGATAAGATTGCACGGAAAAGCGAGAGCACTTCAATCACGCGGGACGTATCCGGCGAAGGCGTTCAGCAGGCACTGCTAAAAATTCTTGAAGGCACTGTAGCGGGAGTTCCTCCCCGAGGCGGAAGAAAGCATCCGGAACAGAGTCTTATAAACATTAACACGAAAAATATTCTATTTATCTGCGGCGGCGCTTTTGACGGAGTGGAATCTGTAATCGCATCCCGTATAAATAAAAGCACGATAGGATTTGATACAAGTTTCACAAATCCTTCCGAAACCGAAAGGGATAATCTGATTCAGAAAGTTCAGCCGGAAGATCTTGTGCACTACGGATTAATTCCGGAACTGGTAGGAAGACTTCCGATCATCGCTCCGCTTGCGTCATTAAATGCTAAAGCAATGAAAAATATTCTTACCGAACCGAAGAATGCGATCATAAAGCAGTACCAAAAATTATTTATGATGGAAGGCGTTGAATTGAGCTTCGATCAGAGCGCTCTTGAAGAAATTGTTAAAAAGGCCATAGAGAGAAAAACCGGCGCGCGTGCCCTCCGTTCCATTATAGAAGGAATTCTTCTCGATATTATGTATGAACTTCCCACTAAAGAAAATGTTGATAAATGTCTGGTCACCCGCGATACGGTTATCAAGGGTGAAAAACCGGTTTATATTGAGAGTGACAGAAAAACTGCTTAAGGAAAAATTTATTTTATACTTTTCAGCTCGATTCATTTAGTATTGAATATGGATCGGGCTGTTTTTATTCCAGCACAAGAATAAATTTCTAATGAAAAAAATAATATTAATCATATCACTCACCTCTGCATCATTATTTGCGCAGACAAAACTATTGATTTACATGGATTTGCAGCAGACAGACCATCTTAAAGCATACGGAATAACTTTCAATGCTCTTAATAATGGTTCTACTGCCGACTGGCTTCTTAATTACCGGGGCGGATCTTTTATGTTCGATTATACCGAACAGATTGCCCTGCAGTGCAGATTAAAGGGAGTATCTTTTAAGACATTATCAAATGAAGAAACAGTACAGATTTACTCACTTGTCCAGAGCGAAGATCAGAATATGGAAGTGATGCGTCTCGAAAAAGCCCCGAAGATAGCGGTATACATACCGCCCGGATTTCAGCCATGGGACGACGCTGTAACCCTTGCCTTAAATTATGCCGGAGTTCCGTATGACAGAATCTGGATCGATGAAATTCTTAGAGGAGATCTGGAAAAATATGACTGGCTCCACTGTCACCATGAGGATTTTACGGGGCAATACGGAAAATTTTACTCCTCGTTCAGCGGTGCACAGTGGTACATCGAACAGCAGCTCCTTTATGAAAATGAAGCCAAGAAACTTGGCTATAAAAAAGTATCTCAAATGGAAACGGATGTGGTACTCACAATAAAAAATTATGTCGGCAATGGGGGATTCCTTTTCGCTATGTGTTCCGCCACGGATTCGTTTGATATCGCCCTTTCGGCAATTAATGTAGATATAGTCGACAGAATGTATGACGGTGATCCGTCTGATTTGGGTGCACAGGCAAAACTGGATTTTGGGAATACTTTTGCATTTGAAAATTTTAAAGTGGAGATGAATCCTCTTATTTACGAGTACAGTGATATTGATATCCAGCCGATAGAGATTGGCGATCAGAGAAATGATTACTTCACACTTTTTGATTTTTCAGCCAAGTATGATCCTGTGCCGACGATGCTCACTCAGGACCATGTGAATGTTGTTCACGGTTTTATGGGACAGACCACAATGTTCCGCAGAAAACTCATCAAGAACTCGGTATATATACTCGGTGAGCGTGCCGGCACCGACCAGGTGAAATATATTCATGGAAGTTACGGACGCGGAACATTTACTTATTACGGCGGGCATGATCCTGAAGATTATCAGCATGCCGTGGGAGATCCACCTACAGATTTAAGTTTATATAAGAACTCGCCGGGCTACAGACTTATACTGAATAATATTCTTTTCCCCGCAGCAAAGAAAAAAAAACAAAAGACCTGAATCTTGCTGCTTGAAGCTTGATACTAGATACAATAGTTTTGAATCTAATTTTATTAACCATCATCTAACACGAACAATGAAATCTCTAAAATTCAAAAACAGTGAAGAAAAAGTACCGATTGGCAAAATTGTATGCGTAGGCAGAAATTATGCCGCTCATGCAAAAGAACTTGGAAATGATGTCCCGGATCAGTTTCCAATTATTTTTTTGAAGCCGGCATCGAATGTTATTTTCTCCGGCCAATCAGTTATACACCCGCCTTATTCGAACAATTTGCACCATGAGGTAGAACTTGTTCTTTATATCGGGGCAGATATTAAAAACGCCAACGATGAGACAGCTGAGGCCGCTATACAGGGTTATACAGTTGGACTTGATATGACTCTGCGCGATCTTCAATTTGAGTTCAAAGAGAAAGGAGATCCATGGACGCTGGCAAAATGCTTTGATACGGCAGCGGTTCTGACAGATGTAGTTTTAAAAAGCAATTATAATCTGAAAGGAGACGAGAACATTTCTCTTTTTGTAAACGGAATAGTGAGGCAAAACTCTTCCATAAAGAATATGATCTTTCCGCCCGTCGAAATTGTAAAGTTCATCTCCGCAAGGATGACTCTTGAGAAGGGTGATTTAATATTTACGGGCACCCCGGAAGGAGTGGGAAGAGTGGTTCCTGGAGATAAAATAGAAGCTTCGCTTGAAAATGTAGGAAGTATAACAACACAAATAATTTAAAAAAATTTGTCATACTTAATGGATGAGATGCTATACTTCGTTCAGCATGACAAAATAGAAGGAGTAAGTTATGCCTATCTTTGAATACAGATGCAACGACTGCAACAAAAAATTCGACGTGCTTCATAAATCATCAACAAACCTGGAAGAAGTTATCTGTCCGGAATGCCAATCGAAGAATTATAAGAAGCTTCTTTCATCATTCAGCGCTTCAGTGGGATCATCTTACGACGGCGGATCATCATGTTCTGACGGAAGCTGCGGTGTGCCTTCCTATGGCGGCTGTGCATCCGGGAATTGCGGATTGAATTAGGGTCTATAGTGAGCGGGGAAGATTATTTTCTGTTTCATCATCGAATTTATAGCCCGCACTTCTGACACTTTTAAAATAAACCGGGCGTTCAGGATCCGGTTCGAAATATTTTCTGAGCCTAGAGATAAAATTATCAATTGTACGTGTTTCAATTTCCGAACTCAGATGCCAGACATTTTCAAGTAATTCTTTACGGGAAACTATTTTTCCTTTTTTCTCTATCAGATACTTTAGAACCATTGCTTCGCGCTGCGTAAGAACGAATTTTTTCACTCCATTGGTGCAACTCAGATTTTCAAAATTGATTGTATTATCTCCAAAACTATAGGTTGGTTCACCAAGCGAAGAAGACTGATACCACATCTTTCGTTTAAGCATTCCCCTCACCCGGAGAAGCAGCTCCTGAAGATTGAACGGCTTGGTTAGATAATCATCCGCTCCGATTTCCAGACCCCTCACCTTGTCTTCCGCATTTGTCCGAGCAGTAAGCATTAATAAAGGCATTTGCGGGGATTTACCGCGTACACGTTTGGCGATTTCAAAACCGTTAAAATACGGAAGCATTATATCCAGAATAATAAGGTCGTAATCGTTGGCTTCGTAATATTCGAGCGCTTTCCTGCCGTCTTTTGCCCAATCCACAATGTATCCTTCATCAGTAAGATTATATTCAAGTCCAACGGCAAGAGTTTCTTCGTCTTCCACAAGAAGTATTTTTTTTCCTTTATACGGATTATTCTCCATTTTCACTTCTCTGTTTTTTTTGTTTGCGGGCAGTTTCTCTAAGTAATCTATTTACATAGAATTTTTTGGACGACTGATAAATTGGCAGTTCTATTTTAAAAGTTGTGCCTTTATTCAGACCCTCACTGGAGGCGGTTATTTTTCCTCCGTGGAACTTAATAATTCCTTTAACCCAGTAGAGACCGAGTCCGGTTCCCTTTACATTCGGGATATTCCTGTTATCAATACGCTGAAATTTATTAAAGATATACTTCTGATTATTTTGATTTATCCCAATTCCTTTGTCGGCGAACTCAACTACAACATATTTTTTTGCGCATGAAAGTTTTATAGTGATTTCTGCGGGCTGGATAGAATATTTCATCGCGTTATCCGTGAGATTATCAAATACAATCTGCATAGCATCCTTGTCTACAACGCATTTGCAAGGCGCTTCCCCGAGTATTTTAACTGCGCCCTCCGTAAGCCTGAATTGTTCGATTGAATCCGATATCAGCTGGCGGATCACTTCATCAGCATTGTAAATATGAAAATTGTGAGCTATTCTTTTTTTCTCCAGACGTGAGATTTCCAGAATAGAATCAATAAGTTTTTTTAATCTCTTGGAATCCCTTATCATCAACGCATAAAACTCCTTCTGCTTTTCAGGCGGTACGTCTTTAAAGTGAAGCGTTTCAAGATAAAGCTGAATTGATGCGAGAGGGGATTTTAATTCGTGCGTTACATTTGAAATGAAATTATCATACAACTTTGTAAGTTTCACCTGGACTGTCAGATTTCTGAATATCAAGAACATTGCTGTTGCAATCAGTACGATCAGTATTATCCCGCCGACAAAGATCAGCACGTTTGGACTGTCCAGAACGATCTGAGGGGAAAGTTTATCGCCGACCTGCTCTATTATCAGATAATTTACAACATACCAGTATATCCACAGCCCCAGCAATCCAAGCCAGGCAAATTGTGCGAATATGAATGCAAATATTAAGAATAACAGCGACCTGTTTTTTTTCATTTCCTGTTACAAATTGTTTTTGATGAGCAGCGCTTAATCTTTTCTCTTTTACATTTCTTTTACAAACATACAATATTTTTTTGCGCATTATTATAGTGTCAGTTAGAATAACGCCGTTTTGGTTTTACAGGGGTTTTAACTGGATTGATCCCACATAATATCGAGAGGTCATCATGAAGATATTACTTGTTTATCCGGAAACTCCATCAACATTCTGGAGTTTTAAAGATGCATTGAAATTTGTTTCGAAAAAATCTGCCGAACCGCCGCTGGGACTAATTACCGTTGCCGCAATGCTTCCAATTGAATGGGAGAAAAAATTGATTGATATGAATGTTTCAACGCTCAGAGATAAAGATTTGCTCTGGGCAGATTACATATTTTTAAGTGCCATGAACATCCATGCATATTCGGTTAAAGATATTGTTAAAAGATGCAATAAACTGGGTGTCAAAATTGTAGCCGGCGGACCTTTATTCACAACACAATACCAGGATTTTCTCGGAATAGATCATTTTGTTTTAAATGAAGCCGAAATTACACTTCCAATGTTTTTAAAGGACCTTGAGTCCGGCACGCAGAAACATCTTTACAAAACGGATGAATTTCCTGATGTATCACTTACTCCAATGCCAATGTGGGAATTACTGGACAGGAAAAAATATGCATCAATGAGCCTGCAATATTCCAGAGGATGTCCTTATGATTGCGAATTTTGCAGCATAACAATGCTGAACGGGCGGATTCCCCGCACAAAAAGCAAGCAAAAATTTTTGGGAGAATTAGACAGATTATTTGAGCTCGGCTACCGCGGAGATATTTCAGTTGTTGATGATAATTTTATCGGCAACAAGAAAAAATTGAAAGATGAAATTCTTCCCGCATTGATTAAATGGCTTAAAGAAAAAAAATATCCTTTTCATTTTGTTACTGAAGTTTCTATTAATCTGGCAGATGATGAGAAACTGATGGATCTGATGGTGGAAGCCGGCTTTTACAGCATCTTTGTCGGAATCGAAACACCAAATGATGAAAGTCTTGCAGAGTGCGGTAAATCCCAGAACCAGAAACGGGATCTGGTTTCTTCCGTTAAAAAACTTCAGCAGCATGGAATGGTCGTCTCCGCCGGTTTCATTATCGGATTCGACAATGATCCGCCTGACATATTTGAAAGACAGATAAATTTTATAAGGCAAAGCGGGATTGCCGCAGCAATGGTCGGTCTATTAAACGCACCAAGCGGCACGCATCTTTTTGAAAGGCTGAAAAAAGAGAACCGGCTTCTGGATGGGTGGAGCGGAAACAATATGGACGGCGCGACAAATTTCAGACCAAAAATGAACTACCGTGATCTTGTCGCTGGGTACTCAAAAATAATCAGGACGATTTATTCACCTCAGGAATATTATAAAAGGGTGAAAACCTTTCTTAATGAATATACCGTTCCCGCCTGGAAATCCCAGATACTTACATTTACAGAGATCAAAGCATTTATAAAATTACTGTGGCTGATCGGAATTCTTGAAGAAGGAAGAAGATATTTCTGGCGTAACCTCGTATACAGTCTATTTAAATATCCCAAAAAGTTTTCGCTGGCTATGACGCTCACTGTTTACGGATATCATTTCAGAAGAATTGCCGCAACTATTTGAGAATGCTGAGATGTATTTTTTGTCATTTCGATTCCCGCGAAGCGGGAATCGAAATCTTTATTCAATCTACGATTTCGCAGTCACTAATGCCTGTCGGCAGTCCGTTCCTTCGAAATGACTTTAAAATATTCTGACCGGTTACTAATTATACGTTGGCAGAAATGAATATTCCTTAGCGTATTTCAACATCTGCTTTGTAAAATCATCAGGGTATTCAATCTTAACGTCTATTATCTGATTATTTTTAAACACAGGAACAAGTTCGGGATTAATAAATCCTGCATAAGGGGCAATATTTAATTTTTTGTAACGTTCCAAAACTTCTTTATGAAGCACATGGTCCACTTCAACACCATAATTCTCGACTAAAGCTTTTCCCGCATTGTAATTTCCTTCAGACTTAATTTTCTGGATCTCTCTCAGAAGCTGTCCGAATAATGTTCTTAATTTATTATAATCATTAATCACGAAAAAGGTTTTACCGTCTCTTTCCTTCTTTTCAATTACATTTTCAGCTTTACCTTTTTCATATACCCACATCGCAACGAGCTGACGGTTTCTCATATGCGCCTCTTCGATATTCTCTCCCGGCTGAATACGCGCGAGCTGAACCATCAGACCATTTCTTATATAACTGTCGTAT
>PGYS01000019.1 GCA_002839795.1 Ignavibacteriae bacterium HGW-Ignavibacteriae-3
GGTTCATCCAACGCTTCGACCGCCGCGATCTTCTGAATATCTTCGGTTGCCTCTTCTTCAGCGATATCTAATACGTCATCGACGGTTACGATACCGACAAGAACACCGCCGGCATCTGTAACCGGAAGAGCTATTCTGTCATACCTTTTAAAAACATCTACTGCTGTTTCCTGATCATCATTTACTTTAAGAGAAACAAAATTAAAATCCATTAAATTGTTAACTTTATCCTCGACCGGCGAAAGCAGAAATTCTCGAATGTTAATGTCATCAATCAATAGGCCCTTCTCATTGACAACGTAGACCACATTCAGAGTTTCACTATTCTTTCCATTCTTCCTGATAAACTCAAGAGTATCTCTTACAGTCCAGTTTTGCTGAACGGCAACATAATCGGGAGTCATCAAACGGCCGATACTGTTCTCCGGATAACCAAGAAGTTGCTGAGATATTTTTCTTTGTTCCGGAGAAAGATAAGTTAGCATCTGTCTTACAACATTGGGAGGAACCTCTTCGAATAAAGCTGTTCTATCGTCATCGGCCATTTCATTAAGAACCGCGGCGACATCTTCTTTACCAAGCAACTGAATAAGGTTCAGCTGAGTATCAACGTCGAAATATTCAAAAACGTCGGCGGCAAGGTCTTTTGGAAGAAGCCGGAAAAATATCGCCTGCTCATTATCTGGAAGTGAAAGGAGCAGATCGGCAATGTCTATAGGAGTCCAATCCAAAAGGACTTCTTTCAGATCGGTAAACTGACGATTTTTTATTAAATCCATGATTTCGGGTTTGAGTAGCTGAGAGAGCATATCAACCTCCGGAGAATGAAGCGTTGAGAAAACATTTGGAATTTTGCTGTCGCAATCTAAAACAGATTAGTCAAATATCCGAAAAAAATTTTGAATTGGCGTTCTTTTAAGACCGGATAAAATTTATTCCGATCGATGAAGCCGGGGCATAAAAAAAGCTGCCGCCTCTTACTCCGGCAGCAGCTTCTTCAAATGTTATCAATGTGAATTACTCTTCGGTATGTGCGACCCAGAAACCACCCACGGAATTCAGCTGCGTATCTCCCCAAACTTCTGCCATCAGCACAAAGCCGTCTCTGGAGACGCCCGTAGCCCTAATATTATAGCGTACTTGAGTTGCTTTTTCAGCGTCCAGAAGAGATGGCATAATCACTACTTTGGGTTTCTTATCAAATGGTTTGTTAAAGTTAATTTCATATTCCACCATTCTTTTACCCTGATTTGCGTGGAGAGTATAGTTGGGACTGTCCTTTGAATAGAAGAACGTTCCGCTTTGAACAACGGACTGCGCATAGGAAGTAGCGCAAACGAAAAGCATAACAGTTATAACCAAAATCAGTTTCTTCATAAATAATTCTCCTGATTTATTGATAATGTGAAATTGAGCAGTTACAATTTAAATTTCCTATTTATAGTACAAATTGTTCTTTAAAGAATCAAAAAAATGTTAAATGTCCAGTTCTTTTTTAATCAAAGCAAAAGCCGATTCAATCGGACGGGGTTTAAATCCAATCTCTGTCTCAGCTTTAAGTGTCAGCAGACCTGATTTTAGAGGGCGCGGGGCAGGTTGACGCAATTCGTCGGTTAATATCGGCATTATCAACTTTTCATCAAGACCAAAATATTTAGCTATCCGTATTGTAAAATCATATCTGGAAAGTGTTTCTTTTCCGGCAATATTGTAAATCCCTTCTTTCTTAGATTCAATTATTTTATTTATTGACGCTACAATATCGTCGATAAAGGTAGGATTACCGATCTGGTCTGTTACTATTCTTATTTCCTTATTACTCCGCAATGAATCAATCACCCATTTAACAAAATCCGGCCTCCCAAACCTTACAGGGCCGTATAAAATATTTGTGCGCAGTATAGTGAACCGTACTCCGCTTGTTCTGATCGAATTCTCTCCGGCTAATTTAGTTCTTCCGTAATATCCTATAGGATTGGGTTTGTCGGATTCCGAATACGGTCCGTTCTTTCCGTCAAATATGTAATCGGTGGAAATGTGTATCAGGTGAGCATCTATTGTCCATGAATAAAGTGCAATGTTTTCAACTCCGGTTACATTTATTTTCCAGGCGGTTTCCCTCTCGGATTCCGATTTATCCACATTTGTGAAGGCCGCTGCATTAATAACAAAGTCAGGGAAGAAATCGAGGATAATTTCCCGAACGTTATTCTTTTGCCTTATATCCAATTGAGTATAGTCTACACCGGGAATAAAAGATTCATTTTCGGCAGAGGCACATTTAAGTTCTATTTTCTGGTCTTTGCTGAAATATTCAACCAGTCGCTGACCGAGCATACCGTTGGATCCGATGACAAGTAATCTGTTTTTTATTAAATCGCTTTTAATCATTTATACTTATCAATGTTTTCAGTGTAAGTTTATTCGCCGAAGCAGTTAGCGCCCCGGCATTATTCGCTTTAACAAGCGATTTGCAGAGATCCCCCGTAGAAATATATGAATAAAAGAAGACTGCCCCAAAGATATCGCCGCAGCCCACTTTATTCACTGCATTAATTTTTACTGCATCAAGTGTGTAAAAAGATAATTCTGAATTACTTTTGTAATACAGACTTGCACCTTTTTCACCTCTTGTAACTAAAACTATTTTCACTCCCTGATTGAGAATTTCCGCCGCGCTTTCCCTTTCATTTTTGTTCTGAACAATGGTAATAAGTTCGTTCTCATTACATTGCAGAATGTCAATATTAGAAAGCCACTCTTTAACTCGGGGTATTGGTCGGAACTCGCGTTTCATATTGGCATCGACACCCCTGCTTAACGTATGAACATCAAGATAAATAGTTCCCTTAAAACTGCTGCGGATTGTTTTTAATTGATCGGCTGTAATATCAAATCCTGTAATCATATTTATCAGAATTCCGTCAAATAGATTCCAATCTGTCACCCTGGAAATAGATAACCCTTCTGATAAATTCACGTACCGCTCCTTTCTTTCACCCTCGCCGGAGATGTTCAGAAATACCTCGGGCAATTGATCTATTGCTTCCGCGAACCGCATTTCAACTCTGGAATAAAAGGAATCAAATAAATTAATTGTTCCTTTATTCCATCCTGTTAGAAGAGAAATACTGTCCTCTGGATTGGCGCATGCCAGCATCCCCAAGGTAGAATAATAAATTCCACCCGGTTCCGGCGTTCCTGCGCCGGCTCCTTCGAAGTGATCGATAACCGAGTGTCCTATCAGTAAAATTTTCATTGAATTAAAAAAGACGTATTTTGAACATTATCATTCCGTGCAGTGTTACTGCTAAAATAACTAATTACCAACTAATCATAAAAACAGAAAAGAATTATGAAAATCGGCATTACATGTTATCCCACATATGGCGGAAGCGGAGTTGTGGCAACGGAACTCGGATTGGCGCTCGCGGCGCTTGGACATCAGGTACATTTTATAAGTTACGCTATTCCCCATCGTTTGAACGGGTTTTATGAAAATGTTTTTTTTCATGAGGTAGAACTCAGCACATATCCGTTATTTGAGCATTCGCTATACGATCTTTCCCTTACAAGTAAAATGCTGGAGGTATTCGAGTTTGAAGATCTCGATCTGATGCATGTTCATTACGCCATTCCGCATGCCGTAAGTGCCTATCTCGCCCAGCAGGTTCTGCGTAAATCGAACAAGGATCTAAAATTTATTACCACTCTTCATGGTACGGATATCACTCTTGTGGGTCTTGAACCGTCTTTTATGCCTCTGGTTAAGTTCAGCATTGAGGAGAGCAATGGAGTTACAGCTGTTTCCCGTTTCCTTAAAGAAAAAACACTCACCAATTACAACATTGAAAAAGAAATTGAGGTAATTTACAACTTTATTGATATCGATAAATATAACATCGAGGATAGTGAGGCATTCCGGAAGCATATCGCTCCCAACGGTGAAAAAGTGCTTTTGCACACTTCAAATTTCAGACTCGTAAAAAGAGTAGCGGATACAATACGCGTCCTGGAAAAAGTTAAAAAAGAAGTCCCCACAAAATTAGTTTTAATCGGAGACGGCCCGGACCGTTATGAATGCGAGCGTCTCGCAAGAGATCTTGATCTCCAGAAGGATGTTATTTTTCTTGGTAAGCAGGATGGTCTTGTGAAAATTCTTAATGCCGGTGATGTATTTTTGATGCCTTCTCAATCAGAGAGTTTCGGGCTTTCCGCGCTCGAAGCAATGTCTTGCGGAGTTCCGGTAGTAAGTACCTCGGTGGGCGGATTACCCGAATTAAACATTCACAACGAAACCGGCTATATTGCAGAGATCGGGGATATCGACAGGATGGCAAAATATGCCATTGAATTATTGACAAATGAAAAAAGATATAATTCATTCTCGAAAAATTCGCGCGACCGGGCCGTTAAAAATTTCGACAAGAATCTTATTGTGCCTAAGTATGTGAAATATTACGAGGAAGTACTGAATTCCAAATAAGAACTTTCAGCAACAGCGCAATAAATTTAACTAAAGTCCGACAGTTTTCCTGCCGATGCTGAAGTAAACGAATCCAAGTTCTTCTATTTTTTTTGGATCGTAGATATTTCTTCCGTCAAAAATCAGTGGAGATTTAAGTTGTTCCCTGATCCTTTCAAAATCAGGGTTCCGGAATTCATTCCATTCCGTCACTGTTAAAAGCGCATCCGCGCCTTTCAGTACATCATACTGATTAGGTGAATACTCTATAATATTTTTAAGATAATATTTGGCGTTTTCCATTGCTGCCGGATCGTAGGCGGAAACTGTAGCGCCCAGCCGGACTAACTCTTTAATAATAACTATTGCAGGCGCCTCACGCATATCATCTGTGTTAGGCTTAAATGCCAGTCCCCATACAGCGAACTTTTTACCATTTATATCATCATTAAAATACTTCAGTATTTTTTTTACAAGAATAAGTTTCTGAAGCTTATTCACTTCATCAACAACTTTTAATAAACGGATCGGCGAATTATAATCATTGGAGGTTCTGATGAGAGCATTAACATCTTTAGGAAAACATGAGCCTCCGTATCCTATGCCGGGGAATAAAAATCTTTTTCCGATTCGCGTATCCGCACCGATTCCTTTACGTACAAGATCCACATTTGCGCCGACACTCTCGCAGAAATTGGCCAATTCGTTCATGTAAGTAATTCGCATCGCCAGATATGAATTCGCCGCATATTTGGTCACCTCAGAACTTTCCGGCTCCATTTCTATTATCGGATTCCCCTGCCGGACGAACGGCTCATATAACGCATTCATTTTCTCAAAAACTTCTCTTGTCCTGGCGCCTACGACTATTCTGTCCGGTTTCATAAAATCATCAACCGCGAAACCTTCCCTTAAAAATTCCGGATTTGATACAACTTCAAAATTCGTCTGACCGGCTTTCTCAAAAATTTTTGTAAGCGACGCCGCTGTGCCTACCGGAACCGTACTTTTGTTAACGATGATTTTAAAATCCCCGCTCTTCGATTCTTTAAGTATCTTACAAATTTCGTCAGCCACCCCGTAAACGTATTTCAGATCGGCCGAACCATCATCATCCTGGGGAGTCGGAAGACACAAAAATATTATTTCTGATTCAAGGACCGCAATTTTTAAATTATCGGTAAATGTCAGTCTCTTTTTTTCGATGTTTCTGTTAAACAATATTTCAAGGCCCGGTTCGTATATCGGAACAATTCTGTCGTTTAATAGCTTAAGTTTATTAGCGTCATTGTCAACGCATACAACATGATTTCCCATTTCGGCAAAACATGTTCCGCTTACAAGTCCTACGTATCCTGTCCCTATCACTGCTAATTTCATTTTAATCCCCTTTAATTTTATAGTGAAAATCTTTTTCTATTTCACTAAATAATTTTGCGTGCAAATCTTTTTCCGAAACCAAAGGATCTGCGACTTTCCAATTAATTTTAAGTTGAGGGTCGTTAAATAAAATTGCCCGCTCGCTTTCCTTGTTGTAAAGAGCGGTGCATTTATAAGAGAAAACAGCCGAATCTGAGAGAACGGAAAATCCATGCGCAAACCCGGGAGGAATCCATAATTGCTGTTTTGATACGTCATTGAGTTCCACGGAATAATATTTCCCGAAAGTTGGCGAGCCGAATCTGATATCTACCGCAACATCAAGCACACTTCCAGTCACAACGCTGCATAGTTTCCCCTGAGCACTATCCCCGGTTTGATAATGTAGGCCTCTGACGGTTCCTCTGACTGATTTTGAAATATTATCCTGAACAAAATTCAGATCAATTCCGCCTTCCGTAAATTTAGACTTATTAAACGTTTCAAAGAAGTATCCCCGTTCATCAGCATGGACGTCCGGAGTTACAAGAATTAGTCCGTCTATAAAAACTTTTTCAAATTTCAATTGTGACCTCAATATTTTTGTTTCTTATGCCAATGCCAGGCACTTTGAATAATTTCATCGATCGCAAATTCAGGAGCCCAATTAAAAAGATCTTTAGCTTTGCTGTTATCCGCCAGCAGCATAGCGGGGTCACCGGGGCGCCGGGAAACAATATCATACGGTATTTTCTTTTTTGTAATATCCTCTGCCTTCTTAATTATTTCAAGAACAGAATTGCCCCTTCCCGTTCCCAAATTTATAACGGAGGAAGAATTTCCTTTGTTCAAATATTCCACTGCCTTCAAATGCGCGGCGGCCAGATCATTAACATGCACATAATCGCGTATGCAAGTACCATCGGGTGTTTCATAATCATTTCCGTAAACAGAGACTTTACTTCTTTTACCCAAAGCAACATTCAAAATTATGGGAATCAGATGCGGTTCGGGATTATGGCTTTCACCTATAAGACCGGATGGATCCGCACCCGCAGCGTTAAAGTAGCGGAGAGCAACATGTTTCATTCCGAAAGCCGATTCAAAATCCTTAAGGATCATTTCGATCATCAGCTTTGTATTTGCATAAGGATTGATCGGATTAGGCGGCTGTTCTTCGGATATGGGCACATGCGCCGGATTTCCATAAATGCTGCATGTAGATGAAAAGATAAAATTCTTAATTCCGTTCTGTGCACAGAGCCGGATAAGATTTAAACTTCCCGCAACGTTATTCTGATAATAAATTTCCGGATGCTCAACCGATTCTCCCACATATGCGTATCCGGCAAAATGAACAACCGCGGAAGGTTCGTGATTTCTTAAAGCATCCAGAACAGAATCACTGTCAATAATATCAACATCTTCGAAAGGAATTTCCGTCGGAATCGATTCTATGTGTCCTCTTGATAAGTTATCAAGAACAACAGGATGATGGCCGTTATTGGCAAGATATCTTACAAAATGAGAGCCGATGTATCCCGCTCCCCCGGTAACAAGAATTTTCAATTAATCCTCATTAGATTTTATTCATTCAAAAATACAAAATCTTTTCATTACGGTATTACCGTTTATTTCAGGCAGGAGTAAATTGCGCCTCCATTATTTTTGCATTAATTTACTATCAACAATCATTCATTGTGAGGTTAGGATGTCGACTCTTCCCAAACGATTTGACAGATTTTTAAAAGAATACCCGGAAATTGCAGTTGCTTATGAAACTCTCGGAGACGCGATTCATAAAGAAGGATCGTTAACAGAAAAAGAGCGCGCGCTTGTTAAACTGGCTATTTCTGCCGGGGCAAGAATGGAGGGCGCTGTTCACGCCCAGGTTAGAAAAGCTATTAAGGCCAAACTGACTAAAAGGGAGATACGGCAGGTGGCTCTCCTTTCAATTCCTACAATAGGATTTCCATCATCAATGGCTGTTATGAGCTGGATTGATGACATTCTGGATAAAAAGAAAGGTAAATAGAACCATTGCCCTGGAATAAAAAGAAGTCTATTCTTTCCCCTAATATTGTAGAATCAATCCCATTGTCCATTCACAGGATAACAGCCTTATGGGGATTCAGCGAAGCCGCATTCGGCGGGATACTTCATGCATTAAAAATTCCGTTCACCGGTCTTTTTCTGGGAACGGGGGCGGTGATTTTTATAACTCTCATCGCCCACTATTCACAAGATAAAAAGGCAATTCTTCGCTCCACTCTTATTGTTGTACTCGTCAAAGCATTTGTAAGTCCATATTCTCCTCTCACAGCATATTTCGCCGTGGCATTACAGGGGTTTATGGGCTATCTTTTCTTTTCATTCATTAAATATGAAAGGATAGCGGCGCTGTTGCTGGGATTTTTTACGCTTCTTTTTTCGGCGCTCCAAAAATTAATACTGCTAACGCTGCTCTTCGGAACCGGTTTATGGAAATCAATAGATATCTTTGTTGATTTTGTTCTTTCCCAATTACCGGCATTCGCCCATTCAATCTCGTTCAGCATCAGTATGCTTATTATTGGTATATATACCGGCCTTCATGTTTTTTCCGGAATTTACGTCGGACTTAAAGCGGCTTTAATACCGGAATGGTTATTTAATAAATTCAAATCATTCGAAAGATCAAAGCTGAGAGCTCACTACAGCGAAGATTTGTTTGCTGAGAAAAAGAGCCATGTGAAGAAACCATGGTGGAAGAAAAGCACCGGGATATTTCTGTTTGTCTTTTTAATAGCACTGATGCTTTTGTCATTCCTTTCTCCTCAGCTTGGAAAAAACCAGGTTTACGATATCTTATTTATGATAACGAGGTCAATAGTTATAACGATTATCTGGTTTTCAATTTTATCTCCCTTTATCGTGAATCGCTTCAAAAAATTCCTTGATAAAAATAAGTTTCAGCACGCCTCGGAGATTAATGATATCATGGCATTATTTCCCGATTTTAAATCAATTATTAATATCAGCTGGAAATTATCCCTTCCGCACAAAGGAATAAAAAGAATCAGGCTTTTTCTTTCCGATTCATTGGCGCTCTTACTTTTTGCGGATGTGAATAAATGAAGAAGATGTACATTTTTTCAGGGCCGGTTCGTACAGGTAAAACAACAAATTTAATGAAATGGGCCGCTTCAAAAACAGAAATTGACGGTATCTTCCAACCGGTAGTTGAGGAGAAAAGATTTATTTATCACATAAAATCCAGGACTCTAAAGCAGCTGGAGACAGAAGAAAAAGAAAATATAACTTCAATCGGTAAATACAAATTCAGCAATTGTACTTTTGATTGGTCAAAGGAAATATTGGGAAAATGCCTTTCCCAGAATTTGGAGTGGATTATTATTGATGAAATAGGACCCCTTGAGCTGGATGGCAGAGGTCTTGAACCGGCCATTTCCAAAATATTTTCTGAAATGGACAATTTAACTGCGGAGATTATTTGTGTAGTAAGAAAAGAGATTTTGGATAAATTTATTGAGCATTACGGTCTGATTGGAAAGTATAAAATGTTTGAATTGAGTTTGTAACTCTGTGCCTCGGTGCCTCTGTGGTTTATTTTTTTACCACAGAGACACAAGGACACAAATTAAATTATTACGATAATCACTAAATATTAAAATGCATAATTCAAAGACAGGTGAACAAGCATCGTGGATAGTTCGCTTGTGCTTCCGCTGTATTCATTCGCAATTAAACTAGGACTTGAAGCTTTTAATGAATTGTTCAGTCCCATTTCGAAAGCTGCATTTATTGTTATTGGAGCCGAAACTTTATAACTAATACCGGCTGTAATATGGTTTTCTACAATTGCCGGGAAGATTGGAAATATTGTTGATTCAGGAACCGAATTTTCACCATATACGTAACCGAATCTGAGATTTAAATCTTTATTTAATTCAACTTCGCCGCCAAATTTGAACACCAAAGAGTTTTTCCAGTCCAGCGGAAAATCGAGATCAAATGTGCCGCTGTTCCCCATCATTTTATTGATATTGGAATTGCTGCCGTTCTTCAGTTTTAAAGTCATTTTATCAAAAGCTCTTTCCCAGTTGATCCATTCAAGATCCATATTGAATTTAAATTTTTCACTTAGTTTCTGTGAAAAACCAATTCCAACCGACTGCGGAAAAGTCAAATCAACGTCCAGATCATAATTGGCGATAACACCCTTCGATAAATCGATTCCCATTTGGGCAAACTGAGCCATTACTGCCGCCTGAGCCTGGCTCTGGTTCATTCCCTGCATCATAGCGCCCTGAACTGCTTTTCCAAAAGCATCGTTCAGCTGTGTGGTCATATCCATCGTTGCCTTTCCGCCGTTGTAGGTTAATGAAGTCGGCATGGTATAATTAATTCCAATCGTAAGAGTCTCATCTACTTTATATGCAAATCCAATTTTACCGTTAAAGCCGATAGCAGTAAGATCTGTCATATTTGCAGCAGCGGTAACCTCTTTGTATCCAAATCCTCCCATTGCCGGCGGTGCAGAGAACATCTGGCCGAAAGTCATTCCCGGCATAGCAATACCCTGCATTGCCAGCGGGTTCAGTGAAAATGGCATTGAAAATTCAAGCATGGAATAAACCATATGCAGACTTACACCCAAAGATAAATTATTGCTGACTTTGTAGCCGGCGCTCAGACCGCCCTGCATTGATGCTAATTTTGAATGATATTTCTGTAATTCTGTTCCATAAAGAGCATGCTTCAAATTGAAATCAGCACCCATTCCGCCTGATGTAAAAAATCCTGCTCCCCATGTGAATTTACTGTCATCATAATGTTTTACATATGATAAAGCGGGAAGCGGAAATACATTTTTGTCTCCATCAACATCATTTAGATTATTTTTAAAGTGGAGAGCCGGGAACATCAGGGAGAAATTTACATCGAGTGACGATTTGTTAAGGAAAGAAATGCCGGCGGGGTTGGTCATCATCAGTTCATTTCCGTCGAATGTTCCGATGGAAGTGCCGCCTCTTCCCATAGATTGCGCCGTGAATCCCACTAGTCTGGTTCCGGTCTGTGCAGTGGTCATAGTTGCAATAAGTAATATTAACGTCAATGATTTTGAAACTAACTTCATAATATACTCCTATATTATTGTGAGCGAATTTTCACAAGTGAAAACTTTTATTATTTTTTATATTCCTTTCCTAAAAGAGCAACTCCTATTGATTCATCCAGAACTGACGGCATACTCATGTGATTCATAAATGCCATTTTCCCCGCATCCCAGAAATACATATCCATTCTGAACATTTCACGCGGAGTGCTGACTAAAATCTGCCCGTCTTTCTGAGTGAGGAGTACCTCGATCGGATAAGCTACGACGTGATCAATGCCGGGACATTTATTTTCTTTGTTTTCTCTCGAACCCCCGGCTATCAGGAAGGATAATCCTTCGGTCTGCGGCCGCGTAATCCCCAACAGGATGGATGAGGAATCAGGCGAGTATATGCGTCCCATAATACTCCATTTCATTACATCCGGAGAAGCAACATACCTGTACTCAAGATCATCTTTTAGCGGTTTGAAATTCTTCAAATTCGTCTGCATCTCATTAATTAATTTTTCAAGACCTCTGCGGCCTTCAGTGTTCTTTCTTTTGTAGATTACCGGGAACTGATCTTCATCATTAAAAAATGTCATTTTCCCAACCATCATAAACATATCTCGTGACGATTCTCTCAGGTCCTCATCGCTTCTGATTGGCTCCATTGGTTTTTCAACTTTGATTCCGCTGCCGATTGAATGAATGGTTTTTACAAGATTGGATTTAAATATTTTTGTTTTTGAGATGACCTGATTATAATCGCTTTCTTTTCCGTTCTCCCAAAGGTCATTGAATACAATTCTGTTTATAGTCTCTAAATCAGCTATAACAATCTGGATCCCATTTTCGCTTTCATAAAGTCCTACTCTTAAAAATGAGGCAACCAGATATTTGTTGCCATACGATGTAAGCATTTTGGTGTAGTCATTGGACGAGAGTAAAATTAATTTAGCGCTAAATCCGCAATGCTCTTCTTTTTTCTGGCGCATAAGGTCCGGAGTAGCAATATCTTTATAATCAAGTACATCGAATCCTGCTGATTTTAATTTTGCGTTTAATTCTTCACCTACTTTGTTAATATCGCCCTTAATGTTGGCAACTGTTAACAGATAAATTCCGTGGTCGGAAGCAAAAATCGCGATACTGGTCATAAGTATGGAGATAATTATCATTTTAAATCGCATTGTATTTACTCCTATTAATTTTAAGGCCTTTATTCTTTATCTGCTCAAAAGAGTTTATTGTCTAATTAATTGATATTTGATGCCGTTTTTCACAGATTTTTTATCAATTAAGTAAAAATTATTTGGGCTCCGGCAGATTTTTCATAGAACTGACCAACGGAAATTACCTCGTCCACTTCCGGGCAAAAATCTTTTTTTGTTAAGTGGAACATATCTACTGTTGCCTTGCAGCCGTAAATTTCGCATCCGGCATCGTGAATCATTGTTATGAATTCTCTTACCGGAGGAATGTCCAGAAGCTCCATTTCTTTTTTCATCATGGATGTGGCAAACCATGACATGCCGGGTATTGCACCCATCCATGTAGGCAAACCGGGTCCCATTGCGCTTGGAACGCACATAGCGGGGTTTCCGACTGTTGCCACTTTTATTTTATCCATTTTTTTATCAATAATAGCGTGAAGTCCAAAAAACGTGAAAAATAAAGTAGCTTCGATTCCTTCCATTCGCGCGCCATTAGCCATAATCAATCCGGGATAAATTCCCTCAAGCGATCCTTTTGATACTACTATAGATACTTTTTTGATCGGTTCTTCCATTTCTGATTTCTCCTTTAATTAAATACATCCTTTTGGTTTTGGTAATCCTGATATCCGCGCCGCTTTTTTCGCAGGTCCGCCCGGGAAAAGGGCATAGAGTTCTTTTGTGTCTACTCCGCTTTCCTTAGTCAGTTTTCTAATTGAAGGCGCATCTCCCTTGGCTTTAAATTCATTTCTCATATAATTAATTACAGTCCAATGTCGGTCTGTTAAACTAATTCCTTCCTCGGTTGCCAATTCTTTAGCAATCTCTTCATTCCACTCATTCAGATTTGCCAAATTACCGTCAGCATCCAGTTCCAGCATTATACCGGCATATTCTTTAGCTGCCATTATTATTCTCCTTCTAATTGATTGATTTGTTTAAAGGTTTGTTTTCCATATGATTATTAGTCTCGGGATTAGCAATATTTTTCAGAAATTGAATTGCAAAACCGAGGCCCCTCTTTACTTCCGGTGTGTTTAATTCCTTCATCAGTTTAAATATTGAGACGTCCTTACTGACTACAATATCCAGCTGCTTATAAACATTTAATGCGTTGTTGATTGTATGAAGCATATCAGGTTGTGTCAGATTTTTCACAGTATTCAGAATTGTCACAATATTATCCCCCAAATTTTTAACGTCTTCCTTTGAAAAGGATGTAACAATATTATCCGTTACATTCGACAATTCTTTAGCAAATTCGAAGTAACCTTTTTTATCGTACTCGTCAAGCTTTTGCATAAAATCCATGATGGATTCCCGGACCAATGGAGAGACATCGGTGAGAAAATCCTTCAGACTTTCCAATTGCTCAACGCTTCTGTTGATTGTACTTACGTTTCTAAGAAGGTATTTGCCGAGATGAAGAATCTCTTTTGTGCTCACCTGATCATGAACCTGCTCGAGTTCTACAATTGCAGTATCATATATATCTTTTCCAACTCTTAACAGATCATCCTTCAGATCTTCCATTTCCCGTCTGTGTCTTCTTTGAAGCTCAATTTCCTCAAGTATAACATCCAGTTTTTTATTAATCGACTCGATTTGCTGGTTGACTTTAATCTCTTCCATATTAAGCCCTCTTTCCTGCCATTGACATTTGTGATTCTATTGGCAGTTCTGTGCCCTTTAATAAAAAATTCCAGTACATCCATCTGAACATCACTTTACCGTAGTGATTCATTTTCGTTTCTTCAAGGAGTGAAAAAGGTCCTACACCGGGCAGCGGAAATTTTCCGGGCAACGGTTCGGTTTCATAATTGAAATCGATTAATATCCCTTTACCAAAACCGGATTCAATAAAGCAATTAGCGTGTCCGTCAAATTTTTCATGCGGATCCCGTCCTTCACTCACACTTATGATATTTTCAAGAAGTACATCGGCCTGAAAGTGGGCAACGGAGCCGGCTTTGGAACTCGGCAGATCTGTTGCATCCCCTATGACAAAAATATTTTCGTACTCTAATGATCTGAGTGTTTCTTTGTCTGTTGGGACAAAATTGAGTTCATTACCCATACCGCTGCGTTCTATTACTTCATCGCCCATATTAGTCGGTATTGTCACAAGAACATCAAACTCAACTTCTTTCTCATCCCAGGAGATGATTTTTTTGCTTTCGTTTTCCACTCGGGCAATATTAAAATCCGTTGTCAGTTTGATATTTTTTTTATCGAGGAAATCCCCGAGAATTGACGATGCCTTAGGTTTTGTAAAGGCGCCGGAAAGAGGAGTAACAAAATGAATATCAACTTTATCTCTAAGACCTCTCTCCGTAAAATACGAATCGGCGAGGAATACGAATTCGAGAGGCGCTACCGGGCACTTTATCGGCATCTCGGTAATATTAAGCACGAGCTTTCCGCCTTTCCAATGTTTAAAGAAATCAGCTAACGCGCATGCGCCTTCTATCGTATAAAAATCAAATATGCTTTTATGCCACAGTACATCATTCAGCCCTTCCGTCTCGGCGGGCTTTATCTTAGCCCCGGTAGCAATAATAAGAAGGTCGTACGTCAGAACATTTTGGTTCTTCAGGATAACACGATTTTCTTTTGGTTCGATTTTTTCAATTTCAGACATAATTACATTTGCATCAGGCGGGAAAAAATCTCTTTTAGGTTTTATTACATCCTTCTTCTTGTAAATACCGAATGGGATAAATAAAAATCCGGGTTGGTAATAATGTGTTTCATGCTGATCTACAATTGTTATTTGCCATTCAGATTTATCAAGAGAGGCGCTTAGTTTGTTCAGCATCATTGTACCGGCTGTTCCGGCACCCAGTATGAGTAGTTTTTTCATTTTAATCCCTATTAATTTTTTATTTTGATGACCCAACTATTAGTTCTTTCAGTTTATCTTTAATGCTCTCGCAATTACCAAATGAGGAATAGACGTCGCAGTCCCTGCAGTTTTTGGATTCGCAGACGTTGTTTTTATGTTTCAACATCCAGCAAGGCTTTGAATATCCGGTATATGCTTTGCAGACTTTCCTTTCTTTAGCCGGACATTTTACAATACCCCAGCACGGGATTAGGGAAAGCAGTTTTCGAATTCCCTCAATGCCAATTTTATCCTCGTTTAATACTTTCCTGATACATCTTATTCTTTCAAGATCCTTATCGGAATAAAGTCTTTGATTGCTTTCTTTTTTGAAAGGAATTAATAATCCTTCCCGCTCATACATTCTTAATGTATGGACCGAAATATGAAGCAATCTGGCTGCATTGCTTATGGTATAACTTGGGATAGATGACACATTAGTTAATTCTATTTTATTCATTCGGCGTCTTTCAATTGTTGATACTGGTCAATGTCAACTATTATACCAGTCTCAACTATCAACTATTTAAAAAAATCAAAGCTTTCCGTCAGCCCGTTTTCAAAAATGAGAAAACCGGAATATTTTTTTCTTATAAGAGAATAATATTAGTTCTCGTCTTATTTGAGACCACAGAGACTGCTATAGTGCCAGCGATTTCAAATTAAATCAAAAGAAAATTAACAGCCTTCCTTTTTCTTTTTTGCCTTGGGAGTTATATTTCCCGCCGGAGCTGTTAATTTCGGTAATTCCGGCATTTTGTTTTGTTGTAAGGCCAATGCGGTTGCACTGCCATCTGAAACTATCTGTGGAGTCCCGCCAAAATAAATTGAAACCTGTTTAACTTTTTCAAATTCCCTAATTTCTTCCGGTGTTGCTGCGGCAGATAATTTCGGGAAGAGAATTTCATTCTTCCATGCATCCATACCGCCGTTAAGAATATAAACAGCTTTGTAATTGCTGCTTTTCAGAATAAACCACGCCTGAGCGGCTGCAATGTTATCATTTCCATAAAGCAGCACTTTTTGATTCCTCATCAGATCAGAACCAAGAAGATTTTCCATTTTTTTATTGACTGATGAAGGAATGTTATATTCGTAAAAATCTTTCTCATTTCTAAGATCAACCAAAATAAAATCGGCCTTATCCTTTATTAGCCAATCGGCAAAAGTCTTTACACTTATTTTATCCTGGTCTTTTACCGTTGAAAGAGCCATCTCTTTGGCGTTTACATAGATTTTATGCACGTCGTTTGGAGTTCCGATAAATATGGCCAATACACCAAGGACCAAAGCGCTAATCGCCATTTTTTTGTTGGTGCTTAGATTCTTAAACCAATTTTTCATTCCACACCTCTGCCGTTTTTCTTCGCAAAGAATCTTTCACCCCATTCGGCAGCGGCGAACGCACCTAAAGCCATTAGAACAATCAGAAATACAAGCATACCCTGAGAGAGTCCGAAGAAATCAACGAGTGTTACTCTTCCCAGGTTGGTCGAATTGTAGAATCCTTCGAGGAGAGGAAACATTTCACCAAAAACTATGATTCCGAAGATAATTCCAGCAATGAAAACCATACCATCAGTTCTTCCGGTGGCGGCGGAAACAACGGAAGTGCCGGGACAGTAGCCGCCAATAACAAAACCCATTCCAAGCAATAATCCGCCGATGATCTGAGGCACGATGTAGGTATCACCGATATAAACGAGTGAAATGTCAAGCCAGCCTATCCAGGTAAAATAAAATAACCCGAGCATTGCGGTAACTATTGAGGTGAACATTACTTTTAAGACTCGCATGTTATAAAAATAGAATTGTGCGGCAAGAATTCTTGCATTTCCGAATCCTCCCCGCTCAAGCGCAAAGCCGAATCCGATACCGATGATAAATGCCACCACCAGGCTAAAATCGAAACCGAAGTAATCAAATTTAAAATAGGGCATCATAACCATTGCCTCCTTACAAAATATGCAACTGCGTAACCACCGCCGAATACCGAGAGCATAAAAGCCCAGCCTCCAAGACTAAGCACTGCTCCACCTGTTAAGGCCAAACCGCTTGTGCATCCGCGTGCAAGTTTAGAGGCAAATCCCATCATCGCACCTCCGACAAAGGCATAAATCAATCTGGTTTTAACTGATACATTAGGGCCCTTTTCAGTAGTTCTTTTTATACGGTGTGCGAGAGCACCGGAAATAAATCCACCCACCAGAACACCTATTACTTCAAAGAGAAGCCAGTCTTTCAGCGGATTGCTTGTTCCATCGCCCAGATATTCACTATAAAAATTATTTTTGGCCGCATGTTCCGGTGCAATTTTTTCTACGCCTACTGCTACGACAGTTGATACTGCCCCGCTTGCCCCGAGTCCGCGTCCCATAACTAAAAAAGCCGCAAGCAGAATTAGGCCCAGACCGAATCCAACGAGGTAAGGATTCGAATATGGTTTCGGCTCGAATTCTTTTTCTCCACGCGAATTTTCTTTTTTTGAATTCATAAATTCTCCAACCCTTAATCTTTTAATTTATGTGTCAATTGATTTCATCTGAAATAAGAATATAGATAATGACTATACTGCCCAGCAGATACAATGACAAATCTTAATATCAATCCTCCGGCGATTACCATGATCGGGGCGACTGCAGTATGTTTAATTTTATGATTGACAGCGAGCAATTGAATTATGAGCGGAATTATAATTCCAATTCCGACAACAAATACCCAGAAAGGTGCTGTATACGGACCACCTAATAAAAGTGAAGCGGCCTGAATTTGCGCCTGTGAGGAGCTTGCAAGCCCAATCAGCATAAGCAGAATGACAATCAATTCTATAATTAAAAATCCATTATCCGCCTTTGCTAATAATTCTCTCTCGTTTACATTCTTAGCAATCATATGTACAAATGCCGCAGCAGTTGATAATCCCGAGATCAGAAACAAAACCCAGAGGATTGAACTATTCCATAATGGCCTCGAACCCATAGTACTAAGTAAAACACCGGTATAGATGCCAAGTATGCCTCCGAAAAGCATATTCCCTATGCCGATATTTTGGATGAGACGCGGTCTCTCATTAATATATTTAGTTATCATTTTAATCTGCTGAAAACGTTTCAGAATAAACGATGGGGGAACCATAAGCATATTGGCCAATATTACCGGGTATACAAGGATTAGAATCCATGCGCCCCAGGACATTGGAGATAAAATTTTAAATGTAGTGTACAACCTCCAGACAAACAGTTTATGTCCGAGATCCAAAAAAAGCGCTCCCATACCAAGGCTTAATAATATGATGCTTATTAACGGGATGTAATTGGCGATACTATCAGAATTTTTATGTTTTTCTTTGAATAAAAAGTAACCTGCGATAATCATCATCCCGGCCACCATTCCGCCTATAAATAGATAGACTGGAATTTCCCATTTCCACACAGCTAAAAACGGATCTATCTCAGGATTGTTGCGCGTAGTTGTAATTTCGTGCATACGATTCTCCCTAGGCTAAATAGAAAATTCTTGGTGAAGTTCCCGCCTCAGGAATTAGCGGATGATTTTTTCTTGATGAAATCAATCTGCTGACTTCACTATTCGGATCATCAAAATCTCCAAAATGCATACAATGAGTCGGGCAGACATTTACGCACGCCGGCAATTTCCCATTCTCTACTCTATGAATGCAGAAAGTACATTTATCCGCATAACCATCAGGATGAATGAATCTTGCACTATAAGGGCAGGCGGCAATACAAGCCTTGCACCCAATACACATGCTATGCGTTACAAGAACAACAGCACCAACTTCATTAATGTGACTTGCACCGGTCGGACAGCACGCAACACACGGTGTATTATCGCAGTGGTTGCAGCGTTGAGATTGAATTTCCAAATTAAGATCAGGATATTTTCCGTTAGTAATTGTAACTATCCAATCTCTGTTATGTCCTTCCGGAATATCATTTTCGGTTTTGCATGCTACTACACAATCCATACATCCGACGCATTTTTTTGTATCTATGACCATTCCATATCTCGCCATATTACACCCCGGTCTCAAAAGTTACAAAGTTCACATTCATTCCGGTTCCGCCCATAAGAGGATCGACTGCATATTTAGTGATCAATCCGGAGTCGCTTGCGCCCCTGCCGAATGCCCCTTTCAGCATTTTGCTTTTATGACCAAATCCGTGAATCATGTATACGCAGTCTGTTCTTATACGTTCGGTTACTTTCACTTTTATTTTATTGCTCACTATCCCATCCTGATTTTTTAAACGGACAATCTGAGAATTCTTTAATCCCCATTTTTTCGCCACATCCTGATTGACCCAGACTTCATTTTCATCCATCATATCCATGAGAATCCTGTTGGACTGAGTCCGGCTGAAAGAATGAACGGGGGAACGTCCGAACAATAATCTGTAATATCCTCCCGGCGGCTGTTGCGGCCTGGTATACTTCGGAACAGCGTCGAACCCTGCCTGTTGAAGCTGGATTGAATAAAACTCGATTTTGCCGGAAGCTGTAAAAAACTCCGGTTGAATTCCTTCCTCAAAATATATCGGCCGTTTCTGACCGAGGATGATCCCCTCTTTTTTAAGTTGACTTAAACTCAGACCGCCGGCATTTAATCTATGGTTCAAATAGTCTTCAATATGATTCCATGGATAGTAATTTCCGAGTCCTAATTTCTCAGCCAGTTTTTTTGCTATCCACCAGTTTGGTTTTTGATCTGACGGTGATTCAATTACAGGCTGGCGTATACCAACGAACGGTTCCTTGAAAGAGGACATATGAAGATCATCGTAACGTTCAAGATAAACGGATTCCGGAAGTACAACATCGGCGTAACCTGCAATCTCGCTAGGAATTACATCGACCACGACCATAAGATCCAGGTTTTGAATTGCCCTAATTGTTTCTTCCTCATTTGGAAGAGCCTGCATTAAATTAGTGGCGTAAACGAACCATCCTTTAATCGGGTAAGGACTTCCGCTAATTGTTGCTTCTCGTATTCCGGTTGTAAGTTCCTCCGAAGCGAAGGGATATTTCTTACCGGGATTATCAAGTTTTTCTTTAGTTGGAACAGGATAAGGGGGATAAGGATAACCCGGCAATGAAAAACTGACCGGGTAGAAGAAACCGCCTTTGCGGCCCCAGCTTCCCAACAGCGCATTTAATAGTGCTATGGCCCTGCTGCGCTGAGCATCATCTCCATACCATGTTGTATGCCTGCCGGGATGCACAAGTGTTGCCGGTTTGTACATTGTCATTTCACGGGCAGTGAGACGAATCAATTCGGGATCTATTCCCGTTTCAGGATATGCCCACTCTGGCGTGAAGTTAGAAATTTCAGCGGCAAACTGTTCAAAACCAAATCCATAGCTTGTGACATAATCAATATCATATAATTTCTCAGAGACAATCACATTCATCCACGCGAGAAGAAGAGCCAGGTCGGTACCCGGTTTGATCGGTAAATAGTATTTTGCCTTTGAGGCTGCTACTGAAAAACGCGGATCAACAACGATGATGGATGCATTATTCCCGACTGCCTTTGCAAATTCCTGAGCCTGTGAATTGTGCATATTTTCTCCGAGATGAGAACCGATTAGCACCAGACATTTTGAATTTTCAATATCGGTTCTTTCAGGTGAACCAATCGACTCCCCAAAAGTCAGTTCAAAACCCACATCACGCGGACCGCGGCATTGTGCGAATGAAGGGGCCGCAAAATTAATTGCACCATAAGCTTTCAATGTATGCTTTATAAAATTTCCCCCGATTCCATGAGAAAAAGATGCAAGAGATTCCGGTCCGTATCGTGATTTAATGATTTTCATTTTATCAGCTATATAATCGAGAGCCTCCTCCCACGTTACTTCCTTCCAAACTTCATCACCACGTTCGCGTGTTCTTATCAAAGGAGATCTTAATCTGTCAGGATCCTTCACTGCGCCAACACCGCCCGTTCCACGGGGACATAACCTCCCCTTACTCAATGGATCTTTAGGGTGGCCCTCTACTTTCCATAATTCTCCATCTTTCAGATACGCAATTGCTCCGCATTTCCAGAAACAGATATCGCAGTACGTAGGAATGGTCTGAATTCCCTTAACTTTTTCTTTATTAATTTTTTTTGCCCCTTTGATCATCGGACTTAGTGCCGTAGCCGCCGCGGCTGCACCAACAGAAAACCCGGTGATTTTGAGGAACTTCCTTCGAGAAATACTATTCATCATTTACCTTGAGACAGATTTTATTAATTCTTTAATGGTACCGCATTGAGAATATTTTGTATAAACTTCACAAGTCCTGCAATCTCTTTCTTTACATACATTTTTATGATCATAAGTCCAGCAAGGATTGTGTGCGCCGTTAAATGAAGCGCACTCCTTTTGCTCCTCAGCGGAACACTTTATAATATCCCAGCATGGAATTAAAGAGTAGATTGATTTAATCCCGTTTATGCTGATCTTTGCCTGATTGATGGCGTCACGTATGCATTGTATTCTATCAAGATCAGCTTGAGAGTAGAGACGCTGGTTGGATTTTTTTTTGTAAGGAATAATTAAGCCTTCCCTTTCGTACATCCGAAGAGTATGAACGGAAATTTTAAGAAGCCTTGCGGCAGTGCTTATCGAAAAGACTGGTTCAGTTTTCTTGATACTCGGGTTCATTGTTTCTCAAAATTGTTGATATTTATAAATGTCAACTTCCTTGCCAGTTATAATTACTTAGTAATTATAAGATTTGATGTAAAAATCGAATAAAAGATTCTAACATCCAAGAAAAAAGAAAATAAAGTTTTGTTTTTGAGAAAATAAAGGACTTTTTATCGGAGATAAAATTATCTTGTTAGAAATACAAGAAAGCCTGATAACCGGTTACCAGACAGGTAAAAGGCAATAAGCAGTTTGCTGGGTAAGCGTTTTTGGGAAATTCAATAATGAATTTTTCATAACCCAAGAATCTCCCGGATGACAAGTAAGACAGGCAGCAACAGTCAGTATTTTCCTCTGCTCGTCTATTGAAAAAGGACGCGTATTATTACGTGTTGTTGAGTTAAAACTTCTTTCTTCAAGGAATCCGATCCAGGCATCTTGAGGAAGTCCGTCGTCTTTAATTAATGCGTATGCAGGGATAAAATTCCACAGACCGGAACTTCCATTTTTTTTATATATCAGTTTTCCTCTTCCGTATCCGATCGCAAGCGAATTATTGTGACAAGATGTACATGATCTTGTTTGCTTACGAATTGTATGTGAAAAACCCGGCGCAAATAATCTTTTAAAAACAGGCTTTTGATTTTTAGACCTACCTTTATCAATCTTCAGAATCATTCCCGGAATGAATTCCTCGACAGTAATTTTTTTTATTCCGTTTTCATACGTTTCTTTTATTCCCAGAGTAGCCGGTTCGGGCAAAAACTCACTTGGATGTTCGAGCCATTCTCCCTTCTCTTCCTTATTAGAGAGAAGGTCATACATAGAGCTGTCCTTATCAAATTCGGTATGACAACCTATGCATTGAGGCGACCAAGAATTATGACAGGAATTACACGACAAATTTTTGTGAGCAGTCCCTTTTGTACACGCCCCGGAAGGAGTTTTTACCTCAGAAATTTTGCCCGAGGATTTCTTAATTAAATAGACCTTACCATCTTCATAGTAGACATTAACCAGAGGGAATCCATTTTTTGCAGACACGATAAAATTTTTGTTCTTGTCATTATATTTTTTTAATTCAGCTATTTTTTGCGATTCGAATTCGAACTCCGAAAATTTTTGTGTTGTGGGTTCTGATAAAATATGACAATCAATACACTGAACCTTCATCTGATCTTCCTTGTGCAGAGTATAAATTCCGTCTCCCATAATCTCATATGAGGTATGGCAGTCAACGCAAAGCAGTCCGGCTTCCGAGTGCACATCTTTCTGAATCTGCTGAACAACACGTCCGTCGTCAAGCAGTTTAAACCCGATTTTCCCTTTTACATCCTCCGGTTTATAAAGCGTTTCATGCCATCCGTCATAGCTGAGTGATATTCTTCCTGAACGAGAATGACACCCGAAGCAATGTTGATTTTTTGTTTTTAAAGAAATTGAGGGATGAAATTTTCCAATTGTTCCCTCCTTTTTATCCTTCCGTCCGAGCTCGTAATTTTTTCTTTTATCAATTAATAACATTGCCAATTCTTCTTCGGCTTCTTTAGAATAATTGAGATGGCAGGCAAGACAGCCTCCACCCCTCGATAAATCCACAATAGGTCCCAGTTCGCTTTTCACGTTAGCAAGGTGACAGGATGCACACAAATTTCTTAAATGAGTTTCCGCGGGAGAATATTTAATCGAATCAATTGGTGCGCGGAAAGTAGGAGAAACGGCTTCATCAAAAACCCATTTGTCTACACTCACTACCCCGTTCATAGTGTTCATTATATTATTATCCATTCTTGGTACCATTTGCGGGTGACATCCTACCGCCCCGCAAGTTATTGCAGCATCATTTGAATTACCCGGAATCAGGATCATATCTTTATGAGCTTTATTTTTCTCTGTTGTTAGTCTGTCTCCGAGATGGCAGGAATAGCATCCGATTTTTCCCGGACTGTGTGAATCAGTAAATCCAAGAGTTCCATTGTGACAAGTTACGCAGCCTTCTCTACGGTCAAGTATCAGCGGCAATAGAGAATATGCGGACTCATCAACCCCGGTTTGTTTCTTAAGTTTTTCTAATCTGTATTTCTCTACTTTTTCTTCAACAGGTACATTTATAAACCAATAGACGCCGTAAATAAAAAACGCAGCAGTAAGAAGAACAAAAAAATAAGATGTGATAAGAAATCTGATATTTGGTTTATGTCTCTTTCTCATACTTGAAATTTATTCCTCAGATATTCAAAATCCGCTTTCGTATTCATATTAAAAAACAGATCATCGTTATAGAAAGGCAGTGAATCGACTTCGATTATTTTCGCCCCGGCCTCCAAAATTAGTTTTCTGATGCTTGAATCATATTTACCCTTTTCATTTTTCCTGTTGCCGGCCTGCAGGTGTATACTATTAATTATTGGGATTAATTCTTTCTTATAAACACCGCAAGTATGCTGTATTTTGCCTCCTGCGGACGGTACAAGAATCATTTCGGAGAAATGACTGCCGATAATATAACGGATCATCTCTTCCGACATTAATGGAAGATCGCATGAAATAAAAAAATTCAGTTCGGTCGAGGATACATTCAATGCAGCATGAATACCGGATAAAGGACCGAATCCCTCATAAACATCCTTCACCACATTAAGATTGAGGAAGCTGTATTCTTCAATATCCTTGCTGCTAATAATAACTTTATCAAAAATATTTTGAAGAAGGTTCCTTGTTCGTTCAATTAAGGTAACAGAATTGATCTCGAGCAACGACTTGTTCAATTTCATCCGGCGGTTTTCACCGCCCGCAAGTATTATACCGGTAATATCGGAATATATTTTTTCCACTCTTTGCCAGAAAAATGTTGCCAAAATATAAATCAGAGATTTTCAAAACAAAATGTTAAAAAAAAGGCGCATCAATTGCGCCTCAAAATCTAACATAGAATGAGCCGATTTAAGCAGTTTTTGGTTTTAGTATTAGTGCGATAATTATTCCTAGAAATATAGATTGAATAGCTCCGAAAATAAACCATTGCAAAGAAAGTGTATAGGGAACGGGGTAAACTACATTTTGAGCAACTGCCGCCATAAAATTCATGAATAAGGCAATATATAATCCGTAGCGCGCTCCCTCCATAATTCCCTTGTTCTGATAGCCTTTTGTAAAAATAAATACAAAGAAGAACGACCATACCAGGTCGGCGATCCACATTCTCCACATCATCCTGTTCATTTCTTCCATTGAACGGAAGACGTTTGCGAGGCCTTGATACGTCCCCGCCAGTATGAGACCGTGGATCAGAAAGTTTGTTACCTCATAGAGGATAAAGACGGAGACGACTGCGATAATCATTTTTTTTGTGTCCATACCAAACTCCAGCTAATTATTAATACTGTTATTTAAGCAGAACGGAGAAACAATTTCAAGAAACATTTGAACAAGTATTTATACCATATGTCTATCAAAGATGGCTGCGTGTAAATCCAATCTTGCCAAAACCTCGTCTTCGGCCGCCCCCGGACCAGGATGTTAACAAGTTTCTCACGTGAGAGTCAACCGTTAATATTAAAATTATGATAAGACTTCCTGCAATCAGAGATTATAACTCGGTCGATGAAAATCACGAAACTTCATTTATGTCTATCACTCAGATTCGGAATATTATCGGTTCCCAGAATAGCTCCGGGTTTGTTCCATAAATAAATATTCCACTGACTATTCATCAAGAAATTTATTTGAATAATTGATCTACGGTCATGAAAGATTCAGATAACGGTTCCAAATTTTATATAATTCAAAAGTAGCTTTTACATCAGCACCGCAGTAGATGGCTATATCCTTTATCCGTCCGGCTTTATACAATTCTTTAACATCCATCCCTGTTATTCCCTTCGATTTGGGTGAATCAACACCAAATGCCTGGCAGTAAAAATCGAGATTGAATTTTTTGGTAAGTCCGAAATAAGTCAACTGTTCAAGCAGATCAATATGATTAGAAGAGTCGAAACGATTCCTTAACAGATTTTTAGCGGGTTTTATTTTATTTATAGCGGAGCGGATCGTAATGAACGGCAGATCAAAGCTTCTCCCGTTGAATGATATCATTTTTTCCGCTTTCGAGGCATAGTTCCAGAAATACCGGAGCATCTCTTCTTCACTGACTGGTTTGTATTTGGTAATTTTTTCTTCCGTCGTCCATCCGTCATTCTCCCCGCTCTCATACAGTACTATTGCCTTTTCTTTTTCAACATTAAACAAACCGATTGCAACGATCTTTGCTGTGTATGGATAAAGACTCAAATAACGTTTTGTTTCTTCAACAAGCTCAGATTTCTTTTCAGGATCTTTTTCTAATTCAGTGTAACGCAGGAGGAATTCTTGTTGAGATTCAGAAAGAGTATCGAATTCCACACCGACTGTTTCAATATCAAAAACAAGATTCATAAAGCCCCCTTTATAAGTTTGTTTTGATAATAAGCTAATAAATTTTCGTCAGATTTGATACATGATAATTAACAAATATTCATTCCCCTCTCACCTTGATAAAAAACAATTATTAACTATTTTGGATACAATCTTTGGAGAGATAGGGAATGAGCCAAAAGAATCGTGCATTATTCATTGATCTGCTAAAAGGACTTGCATTAATCGTAATGGTGGAAGTTCATGTATTCAATGCCTTAATTTCACCCGAATTAAAAAATACATGGTTATTTGCCCGGTTAAATTTCATTAACGGACTGGTTGCCCCGGCATTCAGTTTTGCATCTGGATTGGTTTTCGTTCTGTCAATGCAAAGAGGCGCGGAAGAACTGAGAACGTTTGGTAAAGTGTTCTGGCGAAAATTATCAAGAATCGGATTAATATTACTGATCGGCTACTCACTCCACCTTCCTTATTTTTCACTCACAAAGATTCTCCGCAATCAGACCCAGCCTGTACTTGAGAGTTTATACACTGTAGATATTCTTCAGCTTATTGCAACGGGACTAATTGTATTGTTCTTTGCCAAGATTTTTATCAAAAACGAAAAACGGTTTTTTAATTTTTCTCTTTTAATGACAGTGCTCGTACTAGTATTAAGTCCTGTAATGTGGAGTATAGATTTCTCGAATCATTTACCTCTTTTATTTTCCAACTACTTTAATAGAATGCACGGCTCACTCTTTCCTCTATTTCCATGGTGGGCATTTGTTTTCAGCGGAGCTTATGTTGCAAAATATTACATCCAGGCAAAGAATGAGAACAAAGAACCGGAATTCGCAAAGCGGCTGATTTATTACGGAACAGCATTTTATCTTATAAGTGTAATATTGATGTATTTTATTTTTCCTCTGTTTGATATCGGAGTTCGTCCTAATCCGCTTTGGTTTACCGAAAGATTCGGAGTCATTCTTCTTTCACTTGGTATCTTTTGGTTTTATTTGAATAAAAAAGAGAATTACAAATCCTTAATATTAGATGTAAGCCGTGAGTCGCTTCTTATATATTGGGTTCATCTTCAATTAATTTACAGAGAACTTATTGGCGCCAGGAGTTTAGTGCAGATATCAAATCAAAATTATAATTTTTTGGAATGTACTGTGGTAACCATAATACTGATCGGGCTTATGCTCGTTCTGGCAAAGGCATGGAACGGTTTAAAGGGGAAATATCCCCTCTACACTAAGCGGTTTACAGCGGCTGTTATAGGAATTTCATTACTGATTTTTCTTGTGCGTTAAATGGATTTAAGAATTTGAACATTTTTCTCAAATTGACTGACAGCATCATATAACTCCTGTGGTATCGGCGATGCTTTTTTCGTCGACCGGTCAATATGAACAACAGTCCCTCCCCCACGCGCAATAATTTTACCTGTTTCTATTTTCTCAACGAGGTGTTTAAAACCGAAGCTTGAATTCTTTAAGAAATCGATCCGTGTAAAAATATTCAGCTGATCGTCAAGATAAGCCGACTCAAAATAATCGCAATTATTATGGACCATGATGAAAAATGAATTGCCCTCGAGAAATTCCACTAATCCAAACTGTTTTTTAAGATCCCGCAAATATTTAATACGTGCGTCTTCAAAATAGTTAAAGTAAACCGCGTTATTGCAGACTCCGAGAATATCCACCTCGTGAAACCTTACTTCCTCAACTATTTTATGTTTATAATCGGATATTTCCATTTACGTTTCCTTAAGATTCCATTTTGGCTAATGCTCATGCTACATTCATAAAAATTGGTCCGGATTAAGAGCATTGGCAAGATCAGAGGATATTATGACATTATCAGTTCAACAATTTTAACAGCGTCACCGATTTCCTCTGACGAAACATCCATATGAGTTACAGCCCTGATTACACCTACTTTCCCCGTTCCAAGAAGAAGGCCATTTTCACGGCTTTTCTTCAAAAAATCCTCAACAGAAAATTTTAAGACCGTGAACATGACAATATTTGTCTGAACGCATTCCATATCAACAGTTATTCCCGGAATTTTAGAAAGACTTATAGCGAGATTATCGGCTTTATCATGATCTTCCTTTAAACGGTCGATATTATTTTTTAAGGCATACATGCCGGCTGCAGCCAGAATACCTACCTGCCTCATTCCCCCGCCCCATGCCTTTCTGATGCGGTACACTTCCTTTATAAAATCTTTGGGGCCGGCCACTATTGATCCTATGGGAGCGCCCAGACCTTTGGACAAACAGCATGAGATTGAATCAAAATATTTTGCGTATTCAGCGACCGGTATTCCCGTTTTGGCAGACGCATTCCAGATGCGGGCACCGTCAAGATGCATCAAGAGATTATATTTTCTACCCAGTTCGCTTAATGCTTTAATGTTATCCAGCGGATTGATAGTTCCGCCTGCGCGATTATGTGTATTTTCAACTTCTATTACTTTTGTACGAGCCATATAATAAGCACTTGCCGGACGGATCAAAGGTTCCACCTGCTCAGCTGTGAAAACACCTTTTATGCCATCGACAAGACTCAATTGTATTCCGCTCAATGCAGCAGGTGATCCGGATTCATATTGAAAAATATGAGCATCTTTTTCACAGATAACTTCATCTCCGGGACTTGTTAATACATTCAGGGAAATCTGATTTCCCATAGTCCCGCTGGGGACATAAAGGGCCGCTTCCTTCCCAAGAAGTTCCGCCGCGTATTTTTCAAGAGCATTTACTGTTGGGTCCTCTTTATAAACATCGTCGCCAACCTCGGCTTCATACATCGCCTTTCGCATTTCCGCAGAAGGTTTGGTAACCGTATCACTTCTTAAATCAATATTTTTTTTCATGATTTTTTACTGATCCTGTTTGAGATTTTTTTAAAGTAAAAAAATAATATTGTTACAATGGAAATCAACGACGCAAGGTAAGGGATAGTGAACGGATAAGCTGAATAGAAAGTCATTCCTTCCTGAATTACCGCATCATTAACAAGAATATCTTTAGTGAATAGCTTAGTTGATGCCACTGTTCTTCCCATTGGATCTATTATGCAGCTCACACCGCCATTTGCCGTTCTTACAACTGATTTCCGGTTTTCCACCGCACGTAGAACTGAGATTTCTTTATGCTGAAATGGCCCGCTCGAATAGCCGTACCAGCTGTCATTAGTCACAACCACTATAAGATCCGCGCCCCTCTGGACAAATCCTGCAACAAATTCAGGATAAATTGACTCGATGCAAATCACTCCTCCCGCTCTAACTGAAGATATTCCATTTTTATTGAAATTGAAGACAGTCTGATTTTTCCCGACATTCCAGCTTGAGATTCCCACTTCCCACTTGATAAAATCACCAAGAAACGGAAACTCCTCAACAAAAGGAACATGCTCGCCAAAAGGAACAAGTTTGATTTTTCCGTACTTTTGAACTGCATCGGTCTCAGGCGAGAAGTATAGAATAGAATTATAACTTGTGTAAAGCGTACCGCTTTTGGTTTCCTTTGCATCTACCGGAGCGTCCTTCCGGTTGAAATAGAAATTTATATCCGGCATTCCGGTCATTAGAAAAATATTATGCAAGGAAACAAACTCATTAATTCGCGAAACTTCTCTATCATAATTACCGCTTAGAAGATAGACCGGAAGAGCTGATTCCGGCCAGACAATTAATTTTGCATTCTGTGCTACCGCTTTATCCGATAAACTCAGATACTGAGTAAGCTGCTCATCAAGATTTCCGTCCTTCCATTTATTCCAGGGATTCAGGTTCGGCTGGATGAGTCCGACTTTAATTTTTTTCTCCGACAATGTAAAACTGTTGATTCTGATTGTCCCATACACTAAGACAAAGAAAAAAAGTAATACTGCAGCCATCGCGAATCTGTTATCAACTTTTCTATTCTGTTTCAAATTTTTAATTGACAGATAGATAAAAATATTGACAAAAAGTATTATAAGAGAAATGCCGTAGACACCTACTATATCTGCTATTTGAATGAACGTATTGAAATAAGGGAGACAATTTCCGAGCGTGAGCCATGGAAAACGGGCATCAGTAATGCTGTATAGATATTCAAAAGTTACCCAATAAAACGGGAGCAGCATAAGAGCTTTCAGTTTGCCGAATGCTTTCCTGGAAAAATGGTAGAGAGTAGGTACAATCAAGTAGAAAAATGGATTGAAAAACAGAAGCGCCGCGCCGGAGATCATTAAAAATGTATCGGATTCTTTAGTCCAGCTTCCAACCCAATATAAAGTGATCAGATTAAATATGAAAAGCGTGAAATATGTAAACCTGTTGAGTGATAAAAGTGAATCTCTTTTTTCCATTACATACAAATAAGGGATTAAGGCAAAAAAACTTAAAAACGGCAGCGGTACCGGCGGGTATGATAAACCGAGCAGAATCCCTGATAAAAGGCCAAGTAACAATTCGCGTTTGCGTTTTTTTATCTGATCGGCGGTCAATTCAATTTTATTTTTGTGGAATAATTTCATTTAAACTTTTTTCTTTTTCAGCCAGAATCTTATTAAAACAAAGACCGCTATTAGCGCAAGGATAATTATCACAACTTCAGAGTAGCGGGAAAGATAACGATCCACAAGGTCAAGATTTTGACCGATTTTAATACCTAAAAAAATAAGAATCGCGTTCCAGAAAAGAGAACTTACAGCAGCATATATAAATGTGCGCACTGGTTTAAGCCTGTGCACTCCCGAGAAAAAACTTACAACGGCTCTTGTTCCCGGGAGAAATCTGTTAATAATTATAACATTATACCCATACTTGTGGAAAAATATATCTGCCTTGTTTAAAGATTCTTCCTTTATGAATTTGAACTTCCCGTTGCGGAGTATTCTTGTCCCCATAAATTCCCCTATCAGATACATCACTATAAAGCCTATTGTGCTTCCCACACTTGTAAGAAGCAATATCGGGATAAATTCAAGAGTGGAATTGGCAATAAGAGTTGCTCCGAACACAACAACCAGGTCACTTGGCGAGGGGGGAAAGATATTTTCAATAAAAGAAAATGAAAAAAGAGCAAGATAGATCAACACGGGATCTAATGAACTGATATAGGCGATTATCTGCTGAAGCATTATTTCTCTTTTTTAGTAAGAAGAACCACGGCATGAGCCGCACATCCTTCATTGCGGCCTACGAATCCGAGTTTTTCTGAAGTTGTTGCTTTTACCGATACATGATCAACATCTACATTTATAATGTTCGCAATTACTTTCCTCATGGCAGGTATATGAAGAGCCAGCTTAGGTTCCTCCAGTAAAATAGTTGAGTCTATATTTCCAATCTGATAATTAAAATCATTCATCAGATAATAAACCTGATTTAACAATTGTTTACTGTCAGCATCTTTGTATTTAGGGTCGGTATTAGGAAAATGTTTGCCGATATCTCCGAGAGCAAGAGCGCCCAGGATCGCATCACATATTGCATGGAGAAGAACATCCGCATCTGAGTGACCAAGGAGCCCATATTCGCCGGGTATCTCAACACCGCCGAGAATAAGTTTCCGGTCTTTAACAAGAGGATGAATATCATAACCGAAACCGATTTTAAAGTTTGGATTCAAAATCTAACCTCAAAATTAGAGAATTCATTTTTATATTCGCTCCAGTTAATCGAAGCGTTCTTAACATGGGCATGTGAAGGACCGATCCTGATCTTATTAAAAAGGTCTTCAATAACCGCAAGTTCGCCTTCAACGACAGTATAAACTTCGCCGTTCGATAAATTTTTTGTAAATCCTTTCAATCCCAGTTCTGCTGCTCGTTTTACGACAAAATATCTAAAGCCGACACCCTGCACCAAACCATTTACAATTATTTCAGCCCGCTTCATTTCTTAAGTTTTAATTCCGTTATTAATTTTCTTTATTAAAAAAGAATCATAAACTTCCGACACAATCAAACCGAGGAATATTAAAGCGCATCCTGCAAAGCCAAAGTTAGTGATTTTCTCATTGAGTAAAAAGAAAGCGAATAGGGCCGCGAATATCGGCTCAAACGAATAAATAATGCCGGCCTTAGTCGGACTGACAACTTTCTGAAATTTAGTCTGAAGTCCAATGTTGACAAGTGTGGCCATTAAAGAGGTATAGAGTAATCCAAACAAAAGATATTTGGTTAATGAAATATGAAGCAACTCAATGGATGCCCCGGCCGAAATAAACGCGGCAATAAAACTTAACAGCGAAACTGTGGATATCTGTATCAGAAGAAGTGTCCAGAAATGATTTTTCGTAGAGATAACATCTATATAGACTACATGAGCGGCGAAGAACAGCGCGCATAGAAGAGTCATACCGTCGCCGAAATTGAAATTAGAGCCAAGCTCGCTCAACAGAGAACCGACTGTTGATCCACCGCTCGAGAGGAACAGAATTCCAAAAAAAACCAGTGCCGTTCCTAATACTGCCCCTCTTGAGGGCCGTCTCTTTTCTATAATCATTTGTAAAACGGGAACCATCACCACAAGAGATCCGGTAAGAAATCCGGACTTTGTCGCCGATGTAAATTTCAGTCCGATCGTTTGAGTAAAAAATCCAAGGAAAAGAAAAACCCCGAGGAACATTCCGGGAAGTATAGAATTCCAATCCAATTTGATTTTTCTGATAAGAAGAATAAATCCGAGAACCGCTGCGGCAATTCCGAATCGGAATGCGATAAATAGCATAGTTGAGATATCATTCAATGACTCTTTCACTATTACAAAAGTTCCGCCCCAGATAAGAGTCATTAGAAGAAGTGCGGCCTCGCCGAAATACTTACTATAAGAATTGCCGGAAGAGTTATTCATCATCCTTTTTATAGCCGAAGCTTTTTAATATAACGGGGTTGGATCTCCATTTCTCTCTTACTTTAACACGGAGTTCAAGATAGACTTCGTGCTGGAGAAATTTTTCAATTGCAGCGCGTGCTTCCTGTCCCAATCTTTTAATTGCGTCCCCCTTTGCTCCGAGAATGATAGGTTTCTGGGAATCCTTTTCGACAACTATCTCAGCGCTGATATAATCTTTAGAATTGTCACGCTCTTTGAATTCTGCAATTATCACTTCAGTGCTGTAAGGAATTTCATCACGGTATCTTTCAAAAACCTTTTCGCGTATAATCTCGGAGACGAAGAAGCGTTCATTTTCATCGCTGAGCTGATCATCGGGAAAATATTTCGGATGTTCAGGAAGATACTCCAGAATTGACTCGGTGACGTAGGGAAGATTAAATCCTTCAGCGGCAGATATAGGAATTATCTTTTCAAAAATACCTTTGGCCGATATATCATTTATTAATTTCTCAACCACCGACTGCTCGGATAAATCTATTTTATTTATCAATAGAATCTTTTTTGTCTCAGTACTGCTTAAAATTCTGGAAACTCTTTCATCCGATAAAGTCTGGGAACCTGTTGGATCTTCCTTTATATCAATGATGAACAGCACGAGCTCAGAATCTTTAACCGAGTGGAACACATAATCGAGCATCCTTTCCTGAAGAAGGTATTCCGGATTAAGAATTCCGGGCGTATCCTGAAAGATGATCTGAAAATTCTCAGAAGATAAAATTCCAAGTA
>PGYS01000150.1 GCA_002839795.1 Ignavibacteriae bacterium HGW-Ignavibacteriae-3
AATTTCATCCGCATCTAAATTTAGAACCCCGCCATTGGCGGGGTTTTTTATTGACCTGTAGACATATTTTCCTCGTGCTCTATTTTCTTTATTATAATTCCGCACATCAGAAATTCAAATTAAACACATCTAATTGTTTCCTTTTTTACCCGCATACAAATAATTTTTAGAGCAGTGTGAAGATCCGAGAAACCCAATCCGAATTAATATACTTTAAGTGAAAATATTCTCCGATCAGACTATCAGATCAAATGGGATTCTGCCGTGGAAATTGGGACCTAAAGTCCTTTCAAATGAAGAAAAGGTATTAATGAGTATCTAAACTCGACTTGGATATCTTTATATTTATTTTTATATTTGAGTCGGGAAGTGAGATAAAAAGATAAATCTCTCTTCATTACAATGAGCAAGGAATTAACTGATAAAACCAAAATTATTGGAGGAATAATATGCTCTCAAGATTTACAAAATTTATTCTTGTATTAGCAATATCATCATCCGCGATATTCGCTCAGACAACCACCGTAACTCTTACGATGGATGTTCTTGGTGTATCTCCAAGAGATGTTGCAAAATCAACAACCGATATTTACACATTCGCTTCAACAGGTTTAAAGAATGTCGGTATCGGATCCATCATGTATTTCAAAGCTACTATAACCGGTCAGAAATTTGCAAATCCAACCTGGACCATAACAAGAAGACCATCCGGGTCAGCTACAGCAGTCGCTGCAACCAAGCACATCATAGATGAGTATAATCAGGTTGTGTACTTGACGCCGGATAAACTCGGTGCTTACGAAGTCACTGTTACCGACGGATCGTTTACCAAAACTGTTACTTTCAATGCAACCAAATATTTAGGGTATGAAAATACCGTTGTTGAAGGTGTTGACAGAAAAGTAAATTGTAATACATGTCATTCTTCTGTTGTGACTAAATGGAAAACGACCGGTCACGCTACAATGTTTACAAGAGCAATGAACGGTACACCCGGTCTCAGCGGTCCGGCAGATCATTATGCATCATATTGTGTACCTTGCCATACTACCGGTTACGACGCAAATCCAACAGCTAAAAATGACGGTTTTGACGATCTGACATTTACATATCCGACGGTTCTTGGCCCCGGCGGATTTGATAAATTAGTCACTGCTTTCCCTGCAGCAATGCAAAGAGCTAACATTCAGTGTGAGAGCTGCCATGGACCGGCAGGCAGTCACGTCGGCGCAACAACAGATATGAGAATTCAGGCAACTTACAATGCAGACGTTTGCGCTTATTGTCATGATTCAGGAACACACCACATATTCCCGGAACAATGGGATGCATCATACCATTCCGGAGCTACATCATATCCAACCGGAGCCGGCAGGGAGAGCTGCGTTAGATGCCATACAGGTGCAGGCTTTGCTCAATATTCTGCAGGTATTCCTACTACCGATCCATATTTTGACGTATCCTATTCACCTATATCTTGTGCAGGATGCCACGATCCTCATTCTAAAACTAATGTTCACCAGTTAAGAAAAGTAACAGCAGAAATTTATAACCCTAATTCCGCTACACCAACCGCTCCAACTTATAAAGCAGTTACCGGAGCCGGAATGGGGACTATGTGTATCAATTGCCATCAATCAAGAGCGGAAGCAAATGCTTCTGTTGCCGCCACATCAATCAGTTCAAGATTCGGTCCACATTACGGTCCGCAAGGCGATATCCTTCTCTCCAGCAACATGCTGGAACTTGGCGGGGTTAAGCTGGCCGTGAGTAATCATCTTGGAGCAGCAGTTGATGCATGCGTCAGATGTCACATGTACAATTTAAACGCTCTTACAGGTTCGGTAGTAAATCAGTGGGGCGGTCATTCATTCAGCATGAGTACTTTCAAGAAAGATGCAAGTGGAAATTATCTCATGGGTCCCGATCATAGAAGAATTAAAGATAAAGATAACATGGAAGCTTGTGCTCAGTGCCACGGTTCTACTTTCGGAACAAACTTCGAAGATGTGAAATTCTACCTGAATGGAAGCGGCGATCATGATAATAATGGCAAAGTAGAAGGATTGCACCAAGAAGTTTTTGGAATGGTTAATAAGATCATGTCAGAATTAGGTAAAATACCCGGTTCAACTTTCAGTCCGGAATACGGGCAGTACGATGCAACCGGTAAATTCATTGCCTTCCCTGTTCCAAAAGCCACATGGACAAAAACTCAGCTTAGCGCTTACTGGAATGCAATTACGGCTCATAACGATAAGAGCGGCGGCATTCATAATCCGAAATACATAATAACTGGTTTGAAGGGAGCAATGAAATCATTGGGTCTTGCTACTGCGGTTGAGCAGGAAACAGAGGTCCCATCGGCTTATACGCTTTACCAGAATTATCCGAACCCGTTCAATCCTACAACAATGATCAAATTTGCTCTCCCAAAGAGCGGTCATGTTAAACTAACAATCTACGATGCTCTGGGTCAGGAAGTTCAGACATTGGTTAATGATCAATTAGTTGCAGGTACACATAATATTGAATGGACAGCTAAGAATATGGCTTCCGGAATCTATCTTTACAGAATTGAAGCCGGAAACTTTGTAAAAGTTAATAAGATGCTTCTGGTGAAATAATTCCGGCAGTATCTAATTTTTAGACCCCGCCTATGGCGGGGTTTTTTTTTCTTAAGCCAAATGAAATTTAGTTTTAATATTTTTATTCCATCAAATCAAACGGACTATACATGAGAACTGAAACTGATTCATTAGGAGAACTTTTAATTCCCGATGAGGCTTTCTACGGAATTTATTCCTTAAGATGTCTGAATAATTTTCCTAAATCTGGGGAGAGGATTAATCCTTTTCTCATCAAAGCTTTTTTGCAGGTAAAGCTTGCGGCTGCCGAAACAAATTACAAGTGCGGAGTATTATTTAAGGATAAATATGATGCTATTGAAGAAGCAATTCAGGAATTGATAATGGAGTCTGACGAATTCATTAAAGGAAATTTTGATACGATCTATGAAAAAATTATCGTTGATCCTTACCAGGGGGGTGCGGGGACATATTTAAATATGAATATCAATGAAGTGATTGCCAATACTGCACTAAAAATATCCGGTAAGGAATGCGGTGATTATTCATCCATTAATCCTCTTGATGACGTTAACCTGAGCCAATCCACTAATGACACATTCCAAACCGCGTTGCGTATTGCATCAATATTATTATTGCGTGAACTCGCCGAATCTTTTTACGAATTACAGAATGCCTTCGGCAGAAAGGCGGAGGAATTCAGAAGTGTGCTGAAACTTGGAAGAACTCAATTCCAGGATGCGGTTCCAATAACACTCGGCCATGAATTCGGGGCTTATTCTGAAGCGGCAGGACGGGACAGATGGCGATTGCAGAATGCCGAGGAAAGATTGTGCAGACTTAACCTTGGCGGAACCGCGGTTGGAAATTCCATCTCCGCACCAAAAGACTATGTTTTAAATGTAAACAACATATTGAAAAAAATTGTTAAACTGCCGGTATCAAAGGGCGATGACTTAATTGATATCACACAGAATCTTGATGTATTTACTGATGTGCACGGGATTGTTAAAACGGGCGCGACGTCAATAATCAAGATCTGCAACGATCTCCGCTTTCTTTCAAGCGGTCCATCCGGGGGAATAGGCGAAATAAACTTACCTGCTAGACAATCGGGCTCCAGTATGATGCCCGGCAAGGTAAATCCGGTGATACTTGAAAACGCTATTCAGATTGCTGAGCTTATAAAAGGAAATGATGTAATAATTTCCAATCTTGTTTCATCCGGCCATCTTGAACTTAATGCTTTCGCCCCTATGATTGCCCATACTTTTTTAAAGTCATTAATTATGCTTAGAGATTCAAATAGAAATCTTGTAAAAAATTGTATCGAGGGGATAACGGCAAATGTTGAGCATTGCAAATTAAATCTGCTGAATTCCTCGGCGATAGCAGCATCTCTGATCTCAAGTTTCGGATATGAAACTGTTCAGGAATTAGTGAGGTATTCACATGACCATAAAATACCATTCGTAAAAGCACTTATGAAAAGTAAATTGATTGATGAGAAGGAACTGTTTAATATAATTTCGAGAGACATGGGTGTTGATATAGGATAGATAATGCCGCAGCCGGTGATCAAACTCTCAATTTCTCAAGCAGAGTACGATAGTCCGCCGGAAGTTCAGAATCTAAAAACATCTTCTCTTTTGTGTGGGGATGAATGAATCCAAGGGTTTTTGCATGCAGAGCCTGACGAGGCATCACCTCTAATAAATTATCCACTCTTGATTTCATTTTAGGAAGAGAGGAACCATAAACGATCACCCGGCCGCCGTAAGTTGGATCACCGAAGATCGGATGTTTAATATGATTCATATGGACGCGTATTTGATGAGTCCTGCCGGTTTTCAATTTTAATTTAAGCAGCGATGTGAATTCAAACTCCTCAATTACCTCATAGTAGGTATGGGCATGCCTGCCTTCTTCGGGGCTCACAGTAAATATTTTCCGGTCTTTATTTGAACGGGCTATATTCCCTATTACTTCTCCCGTCCTATTCTTAAAAATGCCCCAGCAGACTGCCCAGTATTCCCGATCAATTGTGTGATCGAAAAACTGCTTGGCAAGCTTTGCATGTGTCCACTCATCTTTAGCAACAATCAAAAGCCCGCTCGTTTCCTTGTCAATGCGATGGACAATACCCGGACGTCCCGGTACGCCTGTTTCACTTAATTTATTTGTATGATGCATAAGAGCGTTTACAAGAGTACCGGTGTAATTTCCAAAAGAGGGATGGGCGACCATTCCCGCAGCTTTATTAACGACTAATAAATATTCATCTTCGTAAACAATGTTAAGCGGGATGTCTTCCGCTTCGGTGTCTTCGGGACGAGGTGAAGTAGGGATCACCAATTCAACGATGTCGCAAGGTGATATGATAAAATTAGGTTTGATGTGCTGTCCGTTGACAGTAACACATTCAGCTTTGATAAGTTTTTGGATTCTGGAGCGGGTAGCATTTTCTACGGAATTAGCAAGAAAAACATCAATCCTTTCCTTTTTCTTGCCTTCAGGAACCTCAATTTTTATTTTCTTCTCTGTAACTATTTTTACCATCTGAGTCCAATGAAGGGTTAGCGGAAACCTCTTCAATTATATCATTATTCTCGTTAGAAATCGGATCAGAAGAAATCATCTCTGCCGCTGATTCCTCATTTTCAGTTTTCTTTACTTCCTCGTGCGACTTATGGAAGATCAAGAGTAAAACCACTCCAATTGTCACAGAAGCATCGGCGATATTAAAGATAGGCCATCTTTCGTATGTTCTGCCGAAGATTGTAAAATCAAAGAAATCAACATTAAAAAAATCAACTACATGCCCGTAGAATAATTTTTCGTAGCCGTAAATCACACCGTAAAAAGTTCTATCAATCAGATTACCTATGGCACCGCCCAGAATACAGGCAATTGCCAACCTGACAATCAATTTTTGGTGGCGGGATTTCCACAAATAATAAAAAATTCCTATGCTTGCCAACAATGTGAAAAGTGACAGAAACAGTTTAGTTGTTTCATTCACACCTATTCCAAACGCTATTCCGGGATTTTCAACGAAAGTCAGTTTGAAGAAATCGCCAAATATATTGATGCTATGCCCGTACTCCATCCCCTGGATTTTTATATTCAGCCAGGAAACGGCTCCCCCTTTAACCATTACTTTGGAAACCTGATCGGCGATTACAATAAAAAACGTTGCGAATAATACTCTCAAAATTTTTCTCTCATAACTGAATAAGAATTATAGAATTATTTCATCCTCTGTTTTACCTGCAGACAATGCTGTGTATGAGGAACTGCCGCAAGACGATCTTTGGGAACCAGAGGACAAGTCGGGCAAAGATGCTGCGGTTCATCAATACATTCGATACAGATTCCATATGAACCGTGATCGATCCGCTGCAAGGCATCGTCCAGATAACCAAGAAATTTATTTTCTCTTTGCGCCCAGAGATAAAGTTTTTCCCTCTCCATGGCATCCGTCCCCTGTTCAGCCATATGCAGGGAATAAGGTGAATTCTCGTTCACATATTGTCCTGTTGTAGGATCCATCATCTGGTCCTTGAAGCTCTGCAGCTGTTCAATTATTTCATTTCTTTTTTCAAAAATAATTTTTTTGAATTCATCCAATTCTTTTTTTGAATAGCCGTGGATTTTTTTTAATTTTTTTGAGGGAGATACAACTTCAATGTGTTTGCTTGCTTTCGCAACTTTTTTAACAGTCTTATTCTTTGCAGAAACCGCTTTGGCATTAGTCTTTACTGTTTTGACTTTTACCGGTTTTGCTTTTGCGGGTTTTTTAATTTTAGCCGCCGATTTTTTAACAGGTTTGCCTGTAGCAACGGTTTTCTTTACTGTTTTTTTCACTGCTTTTTTAGCCATTTCTGCCTCCAGTTGCATTTATTCTAAACTTTTTTAATAACGATGGTACAATCGAAATCACCGATTTTAAATTCCTCTTTAACACCTTCAATTTCAATTTTTCCGTTGAGTGAATCTGCCAGTACTTCGCTGGTAATATAACCAGAAAAACCCGTAACATAATCATTCAATTTCGGATCAGTTTCGAACGAAACATTAATTCTATCTACAACATCGTATTCGGCATCCTTCCTCATATTCTGAACCCGGTTAACAAATTCCCTGGCATATCCCTCAGCAATTAATTCCTCATTTAGTTCAGTATCGATTGCTACAGTAACACCTTCTTCGGATTCTACTATCCAGCCTTCGATTTCGTGGC
>PGYS01000151.1 GCA_002839795.1 Ignavibacteriae bacterium HGW-Ignavibacteriae-3
ACCTGGTGTGTCCCCTGCCGCGAGGAATTTCCTGATCTTATAAAAATAAATAATGAGTTTAAGGGCAAAAATGTAGAAGTTGTCGGGATAAGCATTGATTATCCCGACGAGATCACGAGTAAGATAATTCCGTTTCTTAAGAAGAATAAAGCCAACTTTAAAAATTACGTAAAGGGATTTCCGAAAGACGAAGACCTCATCAACGCCATAGATGAAAATTGGAACGGTGCTCTGCCCGCGACAATTATTTATGACCGAAATGGAAAAAAGGTTTCATTTTTTGAAGGGAAAAGATCTTATGAGGAATTCAAAGCTGAGTTGGAAAAAGCGCGTAAATGAGGATTATGTAAGTGAATCCAAATCGCAAATATTTTCGGGTTTATCTTTTTCATATTCCCAGCGCAGGGGATTTTGAATAATATATCGTCTAATATTGAACAATTCATTTTCATTTCTAATAATTCTATCGTAAAAACGTGATTGCCGGGAAAAATCTGTACAACCATACTCATGTATATTTTTTGATACGGCAGATTTAAAGGAACGAATAATTGATGATAATGAACCAGATTTAGGAGACATTTTTGAATATTTATTATTATTTGTAGAGACGTTGCGCGCAACGTCTCTACGTGGTTCGTTAATTATTATTATTCCGTGTAAATGATTCGGCATTATTATGTGATAATCTAAATCAACATTTTTTCTAATTAATTTGGTTTTGGTCCATTCTTCTTCAACGATCCTGCCCACCCCATTTAATTCCATAATTCCATTTAAAACATTGCCGAAATAATATTGATGATATTTTGTGTTTAATGTTACAAAATAATACCATGGAATTGAATAGTCCCATTCTTTGAATCTTGCAGATTCAACTCTGAATTTATTTTGATACTTGCTCATTTTTAGTAATCTGCATGTTTATATACTTTTTTACATCAAATTTTCTGGCGCAGCCGTTATAGTTCATATACCGCACTTTACCGTAAACCGGTCTTTCAAACCATGCTCTGTCGTGAACGCCTCCGATTGACCAGGCGATTCCCGTATATCCGTTCGGATCTCTCCCGTCAAGTTCATATTTATCATTGAGATAAATCGCTATGCTGATCGCGTCCTCCGGCGAAGGTGTCCATTCCAATATTTTTTTAGCCCAGTACATTCTCAAATAACCATGCATTTTACCTTTATTTATCATCTCCATTTGAGCTGCGTTCCAGAGTTCATCATGCGTCGCCGCTTTTTCAAATTGCCTTTTTGAGTAGATGAACTCACGTTTATCTTTACGGTGAGAATCCAATGACTTTTTTGCCCATTCCGGAAAACCGTCAAATGAATCATACTTTGTGTTGAAGTAGCAGAAATTATCAGACAGTTCCCTTCTGACTATCATCTCCTCAAGAAATGATTTCTGCGATTCAAAATGCTCGGTTAACGGCTGAAGTATCAGAGCGACTCTTTGAGGCGAAATGTGTCCAAAGTGAAAATATGGTGATAAATTTGAAGTTACATTTGCATTTGGATCGTTTCTTGTATCATTGTATAAAACCAATTTATTTCTGATAAAATCATCCAGAGTTTTCTGCGCCCATTTTTCACCCGGTTTAAGCCATTCAACTTCACCCACATCAAAATTAATACTCAGATTTTTTCTGAGACTTTCCCAATTTATTGACGGGGCGCTGAATTCTGCGGTTTTCATCCTGATAGTTTCAGGAAACTCGACAAGAAATTCCGGCAGCAGCCGATTTATTTTAGGGCGGATAGTATATGCGCCGAATTCGGTTTTATTTGAAGCGATCAGACATGGGACAATATTATGCGCGTCAACTTCGTGAAAAGGAATGTTAATCTTTTGAGCAACGGATTTTTTCCACCCGCGAACAATTTTGAGCGGATTAAAGTCGGTAACTAATATAGAGGCGCCGGTTTCATTTACAAATGAAGGAATGGTTTTACCTGCATCGCCGGTTAAAAGATAGAATGGAATTTTGTACTTCTTTAATCCTGATTCCACCTCTTCGAGGCCTTTCAGCATGAATCCGTACTGGCGAATAGTGGCCTCAAGAAATTCAGTAACAAGATTGAATACAATGATCAAGGGAATGTTTTTTTTAACTGCCAGATCCTGTGCATAAAGGAGAGCCCAGTTATCATGAACGCGCTGATCACGCTGCATCCAATAAATTACAGGCCCGTTTATTGATTTTCCCTCTTTAAGGATTCTGATTCTACGTGGATTAATAACAGTATTATTCCCTATCTGCTTATTGTTCACTTACGATCCCATTTTGACTACTTCATCATATTCGTCTTTAGTTAAAGGGATAACCGATAGACGGCTACCTTTCTGTACAAGACGCATCTTGCCGAGTTTTTTATTGAGTTTGATTTCTCCTATTGAAACCGGATTAATAAATTTTTTTATGAACTTAATATCAACCATAAACCAGGCGGGAGAATCTTTTTTACTTTTCGGATCATAATGGGGGTCATTCGCATCGAAAGCGGTAAAATCGGGATACGCTTCTATCACAATTTCGCAGATACCAACTGCTGCGGGCGGTTTTTCATTGCTGTGATAGAAAATCACTTTATCACCCATGCGCATTTCATCCCGTATAAAATTACGCGCCTGATAGTTGCGTACGCCATCCCAGTAAGTAGTTTGTTTTTTTTCCTTAGCAAGGTCGTCAATTGAAAAAACTTCCGGTTCGGATTTAAACAGCCAATATTTCATTGCATATCCCCGGTTAATAATCTGCGATGATAATTTATCTGTCCAAGATGGTAATTTAGATGCGTTAGAAGATGAAGAAACATATAATTTGTTGTAACAGTCTCGCCGTGTTTTGCAAGAGGGAATGGTTTTTCACCATCTTCAACACTCATTGCGGAAAGACTTTTATTCAAAACGGCAATGGTATCTTTCAATCCTGCAATCAAGTCAGAACGCGGAACGGAAGGTGTATTAAATTCAGCATCTCTGTCTCTGATGTATCCCGTGTTGCCCAGGGTGAATCCAATAAAGTGATTTAGATTGCCTATAATGTGGAGGGCTAAATTTCCGGCAGAATTTGAAATGCCCGCTTTCGCAGCCCACATATCCTTTTCTTGCGCATAAAGTTTAAGTTCCTCAATTATTTTAACCAAATCTCTTTCGAAGAAATGCGATAATGTCTCAAACGTCATCTCAATGCCTTTTATTTATTCATTGATAATTTAAAATCTCATTGTACGTATCCGACAGTATTGATATAACGAAGAGCCGCCGTAAATAATTCCCGCCGCGGATGTACGATGATTCCGATCCGGCCGGTATGATATAATCAGATTAATTACGGTTAAAAACTACCGCTTGTAAACGGTACTTCTGTTCAGCGCGAAATTCACAATATTCACAAGCATTTCCTCATATGAATATCCTGCAGTTTCAGACGAGCGCATAAACGCCACTCCTTCCGCTATATCCGGGTTTGGATTAACTTCAAGGACATAAACCGAATTATCTTTAGCCAGGCGCATATCGATACGCGCATAATCTCTGACTCCCATAGCCCTGAAAGAAGCAAGCGCTATCTTCTCAACTTTTTTCTGAACTCTTTTGGTCAGCGGCGCGGGACAGACCGGTATTGTTTTGTGATAAGCTTCATGTAGCGGGTCCCACTTTGCGCTGTATGAAACAATATTTTCAATATGATCGGGAACTTCGGAAAAATCAATTTCGCTTATGGGAAGTACTTTTAATTCCTTGTCCCCGAAAACTGAAACATTAAGTTCGCGTCCTTCAATGTACTCTTCAATCAATGCCGGCTGCTGGAATTCTTCAATTACATATTCAATACGCTCTTTCAACTCGGCATTGGTTCTGACGATGGACTCATTCTCAATGCCCGAACTGGCGTCTTCGTATGGAGGTTTTACAATGATAGGAAATTTAAGGTGGTGACTATATTTCGGTTTGATCTGACGGATCAATTTAAACTTCGGAGTTTTTATTTCATAGGTGTCAAGGATTCTTTTCGTATAAACCTTATTCTGGCAGGCCGCCAGTGCCAGCGGCGGTGCGCCTGTATACGGAACGCCGAACAATTCGTAAAGGGCGCATATATTCATCTCAAGACGGGGATTATTATGAAATTCCTCTACAAAATTAAAAATAACGTCGGGCTTTGCTTTTTCAAGGTTGGAGATAAGGGTATGAACGCTGTTATGTAGATTTAATATATACGCATTAAACCCATTTCTGTTCAGGCATCTGGCAATTTCCTTAAATTCTTCGAGATGCGTTGTCTGGTCAATGTCAAAGTAAGTCTCAAATCCCAATTCCTCTCCCGAAATATCATCCTGTATTTCAGGAGTTTCCTCTTCTTCCGTTATTGAAAAATAGATGGCGACTTTTGGTTTGGATTTCCTGGACATGAATAATTTTCCGTTTTGCGCCTGCAATTTAATAAATCTCTGCGAGAATAAATTGAACCGGCGTGTTTATAGCAGTTGATCCGATACGGAATTTTCTATGAAAACAATCCGGAATACATCAGGCAGAAATTGAAGGGCAGTCTTGCAGTAATTAAGTCTTAACCGTTAAAGATGACATGAAATTTTGTTTTTGGATACTTCGCAACCGTTACAACCTCCGCAGCTCGATTTAGTTTTTCTGGTCATTAAACTTTTTATCACTGAGTATACCGCGTAGGAGATCGACAAACCGATGATTGCAAAAACCAATATATCCTGACTCATATAATTAATCCCGCTAAATAATATTTCCAATTTGATAAACGGCAAAAGCGATAAACCAGGCTAAAGCCGTAGTGTATACCATTGTAAAAGTTGCCCATTTCCAGTTAGCCTCTTTCCTTATCGCTGCGATAACCGCCACGCACGGGAAATAGATGAGAATAAAAAGCATCAATGAATAAGCAACAAGGGGTGTGAATACTATCTCCCCGATCCGCGGCCCGCTTGTAAATACCTGCTGCTGTAATTTTGTTTTTAGATTTACAGTGTTTTCATCAGCGGACATATCTGATTGGTATAATACTCCCATTGATCCCACAACAATTTCTTTCGCGGCGAGTCCGGTAATAATGCTCACTCCGATTTTCCAGTCCCAGCCGAGCGGCTCAATAATGGGAACGATCATGTGTCCCAATTGACCGATGTAGGATTTTTCCATACGCTCGGACTCTTTGTGAATTTCGAGCTGTGAGAGTTGGAAATCTTTTTCTTTCTGATCCACGGAGACATCGGAAGAAATCCGGTTTTTTATTGCATCGTAGTCCTGAGAATATTTTATGTCGCGCGGAAAATGTCCGAGCGCCCAGATTAAAATTGATGCGGTCAAGATTACAGTTCCCATTTTTGTAAGGTACTGCAGACTTTTATTCCACATGTGATTTATAGTATTTCTGAGTGTAGGAATTCTGTAAGGAGGCAGCTCCATAACGAACGGGACATCCTGCTTTGCAAAAAATATTTTTTTAAACAAAAGCGCTACCAGCACCGCGAGCGTAATACCGATCATGTAAATTGATAAGAGCACAAGTCCCTGATTATTCGGGAAGAATGCGGAAATTAAAAGAACATACACCGGAAGCCGCGCGCTGCATGACATCAAAGGCAGAATAAGCATTGTAAGAATTCTGTCCTTCCGGTTTTCCAATGTACGGGTGGCCATAACTGCCGGAACGTTGCAGCCGAATCCCATTATTAGCGGTATAAATGACTTGCCGTGCAGTCCCATTTTGTGCATCAGTTTATCCATGATGAAAGCGGCTCTTGCCATATAGCCGGTATCTTCCATCAGCGATATGCAGAAGAAGAGAATTAATATGTTAGGGAGAAAGATTACTACGCCGCCTACGCCGCCGAAGATACCCTCAATAAGAAGATCGCGAAAAGAACCTTCGGGAAGAATATTTTCAAAAATTCCGCTCAGTAAACCGATACTGCCGTCTATCCAATCCATCGGATAGCTTCCGAGAGAAAATGTTAGCTGGAACATTATCCATAAAAAGAAAATGAAAAACGGAAAGCCCCATATTTTATGAGTTAATATCATGTCAATGGCGTGACTTCTCTGCCTTCTATTTACAGGTTTCTGCTGATATGTTTCTTTCAAAACACCGCTTATGAAGCCGTATTTAGCATCCGCAACTATAGTTTCGGATTTCTCTTTATACTCTTCCTCCAGAAGGGAAATTTCCTTTTGGGCCATCGACAATAAATCCTGGCTGTCCGGAAACCTTGCTAATTGTTCTGCGAAAGCTGTATCGTTTTCCAGTAATTTAATTGCCGCGTACCGGGAATAGAATTTATCATAAATCAACGTGTTCTTTTTAATCTCGTCTTTAAGGCGCTTAATGGAATCTTCGATATTGGTGCCGTAATTTATTCGCGCGTGTCTTGATACTGTATCGCGCTCCTCATAAACATCAATTATTTTTGAAAATAAATCCTTAATGCCTAATCCCTTGGTGGCAACGGTAGTCACAATCGGAATGCCTATAATATTACCCAATTCGGCGTGATTGAACTTGTCTCCTTTCTCTTCAAGCTCGTCATACATATTAAGGGCAATAACAACCTTAATGTGCATGTCCATAAGCTGAGAGGTGAGGAATAAATTTCTTTCAAGGTTTGATGAATCAATAACATTTACAACCACATCCGGCATTTTATCGGAAATATGTCTTCGAACAAAAAGCTCTTCAGGGGAATATTCGGAAATAGAATAAGTGCCGGGAAGATCGGTTAAATTAATTTTATATCCGTCATGCTCCACGTGTGCTTCTTTTGTA
>PGYS01000152.1 GCA_002839795.1 Ignavibacteriae bacterium HGW-Ignavibacteriae-3
AAACCCTCCAAAACCGCCACTTCCGCCAAAACCGCCTCCGCCGCCCCAACCGCCGCGGCTTTTTCCGCCCGTCATGGAGCCTAAAATAATCCATGGCAGAATTCCACCCCCGCCACCGCGTCTTCCACCCTTACCACCTTTGCTAAATAAGGAAACGAGAAAAATTATCAACATAAGGACAAAGATAAAGGGAAATCCTTCAACTTTTTCATCCCGGTCTTTTCTTTCCCCCCGGTACTCGCCTTTTGAAGCCGATATTATCGCATTAAGACCTGCTGAAATTCCAGCATAATAATCCCCCTGTTTGAAATAGGGTCTAACCTCATTTCTCTGAATTGAACTTGTAAGGGCATCGGTAAGAACCCCCTCAAGGCCATAGCCAACTTCAATTCTCATTTTGCGGTCATCTTTCGAAACAAAGAAAAGAACGCCGTTATTATTTTTCTTTGACCCGATTTGATTCTTTGAGGCTGTTTCATAAGTAAAGCTTTCCAAAGAATAACCTTGAAGACTGGAAATCATAAGAAAGACAACCTGGTTGGATGTCGAATCGTCGAAGCGCCAGAGTTTAGAATTCAGATTACCGAGTTCAGGACCGGATAAAGTATTTGTAAAATCATTCGCATAGTTTTTTAAAACCGGAATATCGACTTGAGCGTTCAGCAAAATAACCGGCAATAAAAAAAGGAAAAATATTTTTCTCATTTAATATCTCTTAATTCTAAACTCTGGGCATTTGCATTAAAACTGCACCTTAGGTACCTGTTCTGATCCGGCCGCCGCTTTAAAATATTCTTTCTCCTTAAATCCGCCGAAATTGGCAATTATTACGCCGGGAAATATTTTGATAGCGGTATTATAATCAGTGGCGATCTGGTTGTACTTTTGCCTTTCAACCGTAATACGGTTTTCCGTTCCTTCCAGCTGAGACTGAAGCTGAAGAAAATTTTCATTTGCTTTCAATTGGGGATAATTTTCTGATACAACAAGTAATCTGGACAGAGCGCTTCCAAGACCGTCCTGCGCCTGCTGAAATTTCTGAATAGCCGCCGGATCACTCAGCTGATCGGCAGTTAATTTTATCTGACCGACTTTAGCGCGGGCTTCCGTTACAGCTGTGTAAGTTTCTTTTTCGAAGTTTGCTACACCCTTAACAGTTGCAACTAAATTGGGAACAAGATCGGCCCTTCTTTGATAAACATTTTCAACCTGACTCCAGGCTGCTTTTACGTTTTCATTTAATCCAACAAAAGTATTGTATTTTCCCGTTGCCCAAGAAATTGTAAGAAAAATTACAAGAACTACGGCGCCAGCAATCCCCAATCCGATCTTTAGACCTTTGCTCATTTATCCTCCTCAGTTAAAAAAATCAGTTACAAAATTTAATATTTTATTTTTAGCAAAATATTCCAGGAGTCAATTTGTTAAACTTCTCATCGGTGCCGGGATTCTTCCTCCGCGGCCGACAAAACCAGCGCTGCTAATTGTTCTTACCTCCATAACCGGCGCTTTCCCGAGCAGTCCGCCGTAATCAACCATATCCCCGACTTTTTTACCGAAGGCAGGAATAATTCGTACAGCAGTAGTTTTATCGTTAATAATTCCTATCGCGGCTTCATCGGCAATAATACCTGCTATTGTCGCGGCTGAGGTATCGCCTGGAACAGCAATCATATCAAGTCCAACTGAACATACGGCAGTCATCGCTTCAAGTTTTTCAAGAGAGAGATTCCCGGCCTGAACAGCGCGGATCATTCCCATATCTTCGCTGACCGGTATAAACGCACCGCTCATACCGCCTACGGAAGAACTGGCCATTAATCCGGCTTTCTTCACAGAATCATTCAGCATGGCAAGAGCAGCCGTTGTTCCGGGAGCCCCGACATCTTCCAAACCCATGGCTTTCAAGATATCGGCTATGCTGTCACCCTCAGCAGGAGTTGGCGCTAAAGAAATATCAACAATTCCGAAAGGAATTCCATTTTTTTCCGCAACTTTTCTTCCGATCAATTCACCCGCACGGGTAATTTTAAAAATTGTTTTTTTAATAACTTCAGATAACTGCTGTAAATCCACCTGACCGGCCTCTTTGATAGCTTCGAGCACCACACCGGGACCGCTGATACCCACATTCAGAACGATTTCCGGCTCAGTTACACCGTGAAAAGCGCCCGCAACAAACGGATTATCTTCAACTGCATTGGCAAAAACCACAAGTTTGGCGCAGCCGATCGAATCTTTTTCCCTGGTTAATTCAGCTGTAAGTTTGATTGCTTCACTCATCAGATTAATGGCATCCATGTTAATACCGGCTTTGGTGGATCCGATGTTTACACTTGAGCAGACGCGCTTTGTCTGGGATAAAGCATATGGAATAGATTTAATGAGCTCTCTTTCACCGTTGGTCATTCCCTTCTGAACAAGTGCCGAGTAGCCAGCTATATAATCGATTCCTATTTCCTCAGCCGCGAGATCCAATATTTTAGCAATTTCAATAAATTCATCCATGCTGCAGGCATCAAACGGAATCGAGATTGGTGTTACAGAAATTCTTTTATTGGCAATGGAGATTCCATACTGTGCTTCAACCTCTTTGGCCAATTTAACATGCTGACCGCCGTACCGCAGGATCTTCTCATAAATTTTTTGCTTTGTAACCTCAATATTCCGATCGTGACAATCACGCAGACTGATACCCATTGTAACAGTACGTATATCGAAATGTTCTATTTCGGTCATCCGGATGGTTTCGAGAATCTCCTCGAATTCATAGGGCATAATTTTCTGTTCCTTTTGTAATATTCATAAGTTAGAATATAAAACAATTCTAACCAATTGATCTGCCTCGTTAAATTCTATGCATGAATCTGAAAACATCCTCATGCTGCAAATAAATTTTAATTTTCATCAATTCAGCAACTTTGTTCATCTCTTCCTGAATCTCTTTCAAATCTTTGTGGGAAGATGAAATATCTATCACCATTATCATAGTAAAAAAATCACCGAGAAGTTTCTGGCTGAGATCCTGAATATCGCACTCGGCATCACCAAGTGCTTTAGTAACCCCGGCAACAATTCCGGGGTGATTCAATCCAAATGAAGTAAGGATCACACGGCCGGATGAAGCATCCCCTTTTTCGAATTTGTAATCGCCTCCTAAACCTTCAACACGGCCGCGGACAAGTTCTTTGACGGATTCGGGAGTAGCTTTATCGCCCAATTCGTTAATCGCCTCGAATGTAATTTTTCTTATTTCATCTTCTGTAAACTTCATGGTTTAATCCCTTTATATTCATATTGTAGAAATCGCAATGAATTATTTGTTATATCTATATTTTTTTCGATTGCAATAGTTTCTGCATTTTGAATGGCTCCTCGATAAAAACGAAGCCATACCAATTCCCCCGCAACAATTCCGTCGAATGCTCTTTTTTCAACAAATGAATTGATTGTCCAGTATCCGGAAAGTGCATTCCACCCAAGCGACATTAATCCGGACAGGAAATTACCGCAGTAGATTGCACCGGCACCGGGCAAAATATATGAAATTACCTTTGCAAATGTTACAGAAACTTTTGCTTTATCGGTTCTATCAGCTAATAATTTGAGCTCATGGTAAGGGTTTATTTTACCGAATGATTTTGAGGCATTCTTCCAATCATCGGCAAAAATAAAGGCCCAACCTCGCCAATAATTAATATCATCAGACTTACTTCCAAAGCGGAGATCATTTTCCAGATCATCGCAAAGCTGAAGTGCTCGGCCGGTTGTTCTTCTGAGAATGTTAGAGCGGATAATCTCCAGTTTAGATTCAAAAATTTCATCCTCACTGCCGGCTGTTAATTCTGCAACTGAAAAATATTTAACAGCATCATCATATTTTGCACCGGCCTTATAGCATTCTCCAATCTTCATATTCGCCCGGAAGGAATATTTGTTTTCTGAATCGAAAAACAGGAGACGTTTATATTCCGTTATTGCATCGAAATACTGCTGACCGTCAAAAAGATTCTGTGCATAGTCAAATTGAATTGAGAGATTATCCTGACCACGGATAATAAAAGCAATGAAAAAATAGACCGGTATGAATTTGAAAATTATTTTCATGTTAAAGATCCATCTTCGGTAAAAAGTAATTTCGCTGCTCAAAAAACAATTTTACTTCGTTATCAAAGTTAAACCTTATCCGCGCATTATAGATCTGAGCGGAAGCGGCAGAGCCGTAAATATTGCCTCCATAGAAAAAGGCAGTAAGACCTGTAAAGAGCCATCCCCTGAATTGGTGATCATTCTTAAAATTTGAATACGCCAGATAGGCGGAAAGTGCAGTGGCGACAAACACCGTTAATCCATCCCCTATATCTCCGGTGTATATTTTCCCCGCTCCGGGTATTATAGCCGATAAGAGCACAGCGGCAGAAACACTTTTTTGCTTAGGAAATTTTTTGTTAAGATAGAATTTTGAAATCTGAGACCGCACTGAATCCGGGAATGGAGCGAGCATTTCATCTTCCTTCGGCATGACAGAATTATCCAGGAAGAAAGTAATATATTTCAACCGTTCTATCTCTCCGATGTAACTTTGCGGAAGATAATTTTCTCTCAGAGTATATTCACGAAACGATTTATAATCATTCCGGGAGAAAAGTGATTTGTAGAACATCAAACGCGATTCATCCGTAACGGAAGAACCGTAAAACAATAATTTGAAGTTATCCGCGGCTTCTTCGTGACGGCCTATCCTCAAATAACAATTCGCCATTCTGAATTGGACAGTATCATTCTCGTTTGATCTCAAATACTCTTTGAATTCACCAAGGGCTCTTAAGTAATCTTTTTCTTTATAAAGGTGACTACCGAACGCAAGTCTGTTTGATGAAGAAAAATAATTTTCGCTTGTTATCGACTGCCCGCAAACGTCATTTAATAAAACAGAAATAATCAGAAAAGCTGCCAGTAGTTTTATAGTTTGGAATTTTATATTCACGGCCGGATTACAATTTTATTTTTTCAGAATGGAGAGTATAATTATAGGCGGGGTCAAAATACTTCCCGGCCGGTAATTTGTGATATTTATTTGAACCTTTGAAAAAATTAATGTCCCTGGCAAACCTGTCCGCGAACATTAAAGTGCCTTTAAAAATACTTGTCTCTTTAACCGATTGGAGATAAAATGACGAGCATGACGGCGAGAATGCGCAGTTATCCCCATCCAGATCCGAGATAAAAAAGTAATAGCCGTTTCTTACCACGGACAGTACTGTCATTCCAAAACCTGAGCGATCAAGAGTATAATCTTGACGTTCCAGCGCAGGGATCTGATATGAAACGGGAGCGGCATTCCACTTCACCCAATCCGTTTGCGCGCAAAACTCCGGGACAATAAATAAAAGAATAATCGAGATGATCTTAAAGGCTGTCATTTTTTTCTCAATCTTTCAATAATTCCCTTGCAATTACAATTCTCTGGATCTCGGACGTGCCTTCATAAATTTCCGTTATCTTAGCGTCGCGTAAATATCTCTCAACCAGATATTCTCTTACATATCCGTATCCGCCGTGAATTTGAATTGCTTCCAGCGCGCATTCCACCGCTATTTTGGAGGCGTACAATTTAGCCATAGCCGATTCTTTAACATATTTTTTACCCGCGTCTTTTAACGCGGCGGCCTGAAGCGTAAGCATTCTGGCAGCTTCAACTTTTGTTGACATATCGGCAAGTTTAAATTGAATAGCCTGATGGTTGGCTATTTCGGTGCCGAATGCTTTTCTTGTTTTCGCATAATTTGTTGCCGCATCAAGTGAACCCTCCGCTATCCCCAATGCCTGAGACGCTATCCCGATTCTTCCGCCATTCAGAGTGTTCATGGCAAAGTTAAATCCTTTGCCAACTTCCCAGATAATATTTTCTTCCGGGACTCTGCAATTTTCAAAGGTCAATGAACAGGTATCACTGCTCCTGATTCCTAGTTTGTCTTCCTTAACTCCATGGCCGAATCCGGGTGTTCCTTTTTCGACCAAAAACGTTGTAATTCCGTGGTGGGCTTTTTCTTTATCGGTTTGAGTAACGACTAAAAAATAATCTGCGGAAATTCCGTTTGTAATCCAGTTTTTCATTCCATTTATCACCCAATGATCACCGTCTTTATAGGCGGATGTCTGCTGGTGAGTTGCGTCGCTTCCTGCTTCGGGTTCGGATAAGGCAAAAGCACCCAGCTTTTCACCCCGGGCCAGGGGTTTTAAATAATTCTCTTTAATAAAGTCACTGCCCCACTTTTCAAGTCCGTAACATACAAGTGAATTATTAACGGACATTATTACACCAAGGCTGGCATCAACTTTTGATATTTCAACCATTGCCAGTACATAGCTTATAGAATCAAGCCCGGCACCGTCATACTTAGGTGAAACCATCATTCCCATAAAACCAAGTTCACCCATTTTCTTTACAATTTCTTCAGGGTATTTGGCTTCTATATCCCTCTTTACTGCGGTAGGCGCAATTTCAGATACGGCAAAATCACGAGCCGTCTGCTGAATCATCAGCTGTTCTTCTGTAAAATCGAAATTCATTAGATCTCCAAAATTAAATTTATTTTTTTACTTTGATTGCAAACTAAAGAATGCACTTCCAAATTTCAATCTTTCCGGTCAGATTCCCTTCAGGGAGCGTCAAATACCGTCTTAATTTATTTTTAACCTATTTAGACTAAGGATATTTTGTCACTTTAGCTCATCGTAACTATATTTGCACAGCATGAACAGTAGCGCAAAAAAAATACAGCTAAAGGGACTTACTTT
>PGYS01000153.1 GCA_002839795.1 Ignavibacteriae bacterium HGW-Ignavibacteriae-3
TCCGTTGTTGAATTTGTACTTGGTAAAAAGACGGAAGATATTTTCGAGAAGGCCAATATTATCCCGCTTAGAGGATTCGAAGGAATCAAGTATATGGAAATCCCGATCGGCAATGAGGTTGGACCCGTTCCTGATATCATTAAGCACTTGGTGCCGGATTGGAATTGGTTAAAAGGAGCTACTTTGAAGATTGCCGTAACACATGGAACTGCTAACGCTAAAAAAATTATGGATGATATTAAGGCAGGCGGTAAATTCTCTGAATGTCATTTCATCGAATTCATGGCTTGCCCAGGAGGTTGCATTGGCGGAGGCGGGCAGCCTATTCCAACTACACCAGAAATAAGAAAGTTAAGAGCAAAGGCAATATATGCTGAGGATCAATCTCTTGAACTTCGTAAATCACATGAGAATCCGCATGTTGCCAAAATTTATGAGGAGTTCCTGACTGATGGACCTTGCGGGCATAAATCCCACAAACTTCTCCATACGCATTACACAAAAAGAGGCAGGTATATAAGTTGAGATAATAATGAGGGCTCACGTTTTGAGCCCTCTTAAACTCCTTTACTGTTTGGAAGTCTAAAATTATTTAGTGGTCGGTTGGATAATCTGATTTAATTGCTGCATCCTGAATATAAATATAGATGTCCGATCCTAACGGGATTGGAAAAGAGTGTCCATTTATTATTGCCCATGAGAGTCATTATTAATTAGTTCAGTATTACTAATTACATTTGCTTTTGCTATTTTCAAATCAACAAGTTTAATTTTATTGTCGCGTAAATAAATCTTTATTCAATTGATTTTAGTACCAGCAGCGATTGTTAATATTCTAGAACATATATGCTAAATCTAGTACCGGATTGGGCTCAACATTATGGTGAATTCTGGAAAGCGATCAGGATCAGAAATCTCTGGTTCATCCGCCTCCGGTACCTTGCGGCTATTATTCTACTCGGATTTCTTTTAACCGGGGAATTCCTTCTTGATCTTGATTTTACTCTCCGTCAAACTGTTGCGATAAGTCTAATAACATTTCTGATTATTCTTTATAACATTGCTATACAAGCTGTCAGGAAATATGTGAGTGCTGACGCAAAATCTTTTAACGGACTTCATCTTTCTCTTATTCAAATGATTCTCGATCTTACAGCGCTAATGTTTCTTGTTCACTTTACCGGTACTCTTGAATCGCCTCTGTATATGTTCTTCATTTTCCATATGATCATAGGCAGTTTGATTTTACCCGGTTATATTGTCTATGCTGCAGCCGGAATAATAAGTTGTGTATTTGCTTTATTGACATTTCTGCAAAGATATAATGTGATAGAAAATCATTTTATTCCCGGATTATATACCGGGAGCAGACCCCACACTCTTACATACGATATTCTGTTCGTCCTGATTTTCGGCATTATGCTTTTTATTTCAGTCTATATCGCAAATAAGATCGCTCACCAACTCTACAAAAGAGAACAGGAATTGAGATCCACTTTGGAAAGATTGGATGAAGCTGAAAAGACCAAACAAAAGTACACTATCGGTATCGTACATGAAATTAAAACTCCAATCACAGCTGTGCATTCTATATTGGAGTTGATTAAGAACGGTTACCTTGGACCGATTAGCGAACCGGTTGAACAGAAAATAATCAGGGCTGAAATAAGAACGGAAGAGGCACTGGAATTAATTAAAAATATTCTGAGTATTTCAAAACTTAGACTGCTTGAGATAAGATTAAAGGATCTTATCAATATCGGAGATGCTCTCAGAAATATAATAGACACATATTCAGAAATGATTAATGAAAAGTCCTTGAAAGTTATAATTAACGATAGAAGGGAAGAAGATAAACCGGTCAAGTCAGATAAAGTATTATTCGAATTGATTTTTTCTAACCTGATTTCGAATTCAATAAAATACAGTGAGGAGAATGGGATAGTTGAAATTCATGTCTATGAAGAGGCTGATAAGTTCATAATTGAAATATCCGATAGCGGAATTGGAATACCTCAGGCTGAAATTGATAAGATCTTCGATCAATTCTACAGAGCGACAAATATTAACAGGACACTCCATGAGGGGAGCGGTATGGGACTGGCGGTTGTAAAGGAAATTATTGTTAAGCTTGGCGGAGAAATAATTGTAGCGAGCCCGTCTTGCCTAGAATCAGAAGGAAATCCGGGAACCACATTCCGCATTGGTATACCTTATCATCATAAAACGACAGAAAATGATATCTTTGAAGTTAATGATGAGGAGTACTTAAATAACAAAAATAATTTTTAGGAAAATTATTTTTAGTTTTTTCCGCAAGCTCAATATTTTCAAAGATTCCGTAAACTGATGAACCGCTTCCTGACATAAGAGAAAAAACAGCGCCTTCATTATATAATTGATTTTTTATCGCGGCAATCTCAGGGTACTCCCTGAAAGCATATTCCTCAAAATCATTCCCGATGTTATTCCGCATAAAATCAAAATCCAGTCGGCCATCTCTAATTATGTGACTGTAATTGAGAATAGAATTTTTAGGTTTGATGTTGTGGAATGCATCATGTGTAGAGATATTGATTCCTGGATTCACGATTAGAATAGGATTTTCAATTTCCAAATCAATCATATCAAGTATTTCACCGCGTGAACTGCCAACGGCTGGAAGTGCTCTGATAAAAAACGGAACGTCTGATCCAAGCTCCAGTGCAAGCGTATTTAGCTTTTCGTTATTAAGTCCAAGCAGAAATAGTTCGTTTAAGGATATCAATGTTGCAGCGGCATCAGAACTTCCTCCCCCCAAACCCGCTTGGGAGGGAATAAACTTTTGTAAGTTGATTTTAACAGATAATTTCTTCCCTGTAATATTTTCAAGAAGATTTTTAGCTTTTACAACAAGATTACCCTCATCCTGAGGTAAATTTGAATTGCTGCAGGAAAATGAAAAACTCTCAGAAAGTTCAAATGTCATAAGATCAAAAAGATCATTGATAGGGTAGAACAAAGTAGAAAGATTATGATATCCATCCGGCCTTTTTGAAATAACCGATAATCCGATATTGATCTTTGCCGGAGCTTTAATTTCAATATACTTCATTCATCAAGTCCTTAATAGCCGTAGTATGCTCCGGATTTGAACCGCAGCATGAACCAATAAATATTGGTTTGTAATTTAAAAATGACCTAATTTTTGCGGAAAATGATGCCGGACTGATTGCGCAATGGATGATTCCTTCACCTATTGGCTCACTTCCGCAATTAAAATAAAATCCCCAGTTATTTGGCAAAGAATATTTATTAATATAATCTTCTAAAAGCTTATTATGTATGCAATTAAACCCAATTACCTCCGGCGAAAATTCTTTAATATTTTCGATTACTGCCTGCAACGGTTCGCCGCTGAGAAGTTTTAGATCGTCATCAAAATAAAGATTCATTGCATACGGAATTGAGTTCTCCGAGCAGAATTTGCAGATAATCTCAATTTCATCCCAATGACTTTGAGTTTCATTCCAGATAATATCCACACCGCTTTCCCACAGATAGGTTATATGATAATGATGGTTATTAATAAGATCTTTTTCTGAAATTAATCGCTGTTTTTGATAGCAATCCTCCGCGGGAGCATTGCTTCCGGCTATTATAACCCGATTTGATCCGCGGGCCCTCAAGGCTATTCCGACACTGCTTCTTACAAAATCTTCCAATGTTATATTCAAGTTAGATTTGTTATATGCAACCGGATTGGTCCTGAAAGTATTTGTTGTAATAATTTGAGCGCCGGCATTAATGTATTTAACATGGAGGGATTCTACTAGAAAGGGATCTGTAATGTTGGTTAAGGAAGACCATAAATTTTTATCAAAAGTATTTTTCCTTTCATGTATTAGCGCCCCCATCGCTCCATCAAGAATTAAAGGACGATTCATGACTGTATATTCATCAATTAGATTTAATCTAGATTTTTCCACTTTTCCGGCTATCGAAATAATTTACTGTTTCAGTTACGATTTTCTCCAGATCTATCATTTGGATGCACTCGAGATTATAAGGACATACTTTCTTCCAGCACGGGGCACAGAAAAGATTCTCCGGAAATAATTTAACGCCCCTGTCATACAAATCTATCTCACTCCAGCAGCTCAGTCCAAACCAGGCGATTACATATTTTTTAAGCGCGATTGCCAGATGCATTCCAAATGAATCTCCGGTGATTATTAACTGTGGTATGCTCTCATAACATGCTCCTTTCCTTACCCCTTCTTCGGTGGGTGTTGAAATAACTTTTCCCGGAAATTCAGAAGCTATCTGATTATTTCTTTCAGTATCCTCCGGTCCTCCCAAAAGCACGATTTTGAATCTGTCAAACGTTAAAAATTTCTCGATCAGGGCAACATGCTGATCAACAGTCATCTTCTTATTGGGGAATAACAGGGAGCAGCCGGTATTAAATCCAATAATTTCATCCTTTTCGCTGAGGCCAGTACTCCCTTTGTATTCCGCGATAAATTCATTTTCTTTATCGGTAAAATTGAATACGTAGTCATCGCGTTTGTAATCAAGATTAAAAGTCTCCGCAAGATAATCCTGGCCAAATCTATTATTGACCTTAAATTTAAGATTATCATCCATTCCGAGACGGTAATTATAATCCGCACCTGAATTTAAAGGAATGATCTGGCCGTTTTGATTAATCCCAAATCCAAGCCGCTCTTTGGCATTTACCTTCATTGCCAGGGCGCCGGATCTTTGAGATTTATCTACGTTCATTACAACATCAAACTCAATCGAATCAAGAATCGCTAATGATTCGAAATCATATGTAAGTACTCTATCTATGTAGTGATTATTTTCAAGTAATCCGGCGGCTATTTTAAGTGTTATCCAATAAATCGTAGACTCAGGATATTTACGTTTGATTACCGGAAGCTGAGCTGTTGTCATTAGAACATCCCCCATAGCGTCCAAATTAATTATAAGGATTTTTTTTCCTATAGGATTATTTTCCTTACATCCTTCTTCAAGACAATTATAGCCAGGGAAACAAGGTTTATAACCGGTAAAGTTTTTACATGCCGGGATTTTTAGCATCATGCTTTTCCTTTTTATTTAAAACTTTTTCGAATAATGGGATCAATTTATTATTTACTGACTCATTCGAGATATTTTTTAATGTTTGCTCGTGTGTTATAACGCAGCCAAATTCCGATCTGAAGGGGGACCATATCATTTCACGGGTATTATACTGAACAAAAAGACCAAATAAAGGGATATAATACGCGGAAGCAACATGTATTATCGAAGTATCCGGAGTCACCAGAAAATCAAGAAAGGGAATTATGGCACAGAATTCATCGAAAGAAGGACGGTAATAAATTGGAACTCCATTCACAGCGATCTGATTTGCGTTATGAAGATCCTTTTCCGAACACAACAGCAGTATTTCAACATCATAAGAGGATAACTCAGCGATTAACTGTCTGAATTTCGAAATACCCCAGAACCGCGCTTCACTTCCTGCTGAAATATTTATTCCGACGAGAAATTTTTTGGAAGGGAAATGATTGTTCACAAAATCAGATGCGGCTTGGATTGAATCGCTTTTCGGCTCGAATACAATATTTGCCTTATCTGAATTGATATTAATATTAAATAATTTTCTGAATTCAAGGATACGTTCGATTACATGATTTCTTGTAGGGTCCGGTTTATCAACAGTATGAGTGAAAATCTTGAAATTCTTCTTTTTTAATCCGAATTTGTATCTGCAGTTTGAAAAAGCGATCAGGTAGCTCACCGTTGATGATACATCATCATGTAAATCGACAATAACATCAAAGTGAAGCTCATTGATCAGCTTTATCAGAGATCTTATTCCGTGTACATTTTTTCTGTAGACAATTATTTCGTCCGCTATTTTTTGATTTTCAAACACAAAATAATTTTGACTTCCGGCAAGAACGAATATTCTGCAGCCAAGTTTTTCCTTTACCTCCCTCAAAAGAGGAGTAGTTACTAATGCATCACCGATTCTATTTAACCTGACAAAAAGAATTCTTGATTCTTTAGAGACGAGCGGGGCCGCATTCTCATTAGAATTCTTTCTAAGAAGAAGCAATAGCCGGAGTAAGAATTTCCTGAAGAATATCTCAAAATTTTTCAATTGCCTGTCTTCAAATTATTTTTTGAAATAAGGATACTCACTTTATCCATAACTTTATCAACCTTTAAATCACGGAAACATTCGTGATTCTTCGGACAATCAAGAAGATTGCATTCAATACATTCAAGCTCATCCAGACGTATCCATTCGTTCTTATCGCCGAAAGGTCCCTGCATATATGGACTCGTTGGCCCGAAAAGACCCAGAACCGGAGTTCCCAGTGCGGCAGCCATGTGCATCGGTCCGCTGTCATTTGCGACCAGTATTCTGCATCTGGAGATCATAGCAGCAAGTTCCTGAATTGTAGTTGAAGGGGCAAGGATGGATTTATCTCCCAGCATATGATGGATCTTTAAGGCATCCTCCTCATCGGACTTGCCCCATAGAATTATTATTTTCGCATTGAATTTTTCGATAAGAGCGTTTGCTATCTCTACAAATTTTTCTGGATCACACTTTTTTGAAGCCCATCCTCCCGTAGGACAAATCCCAATTACGAAATTATTTTTTATATAACTATCCCTAAGGTATTTCTCAGCAACGGATAACGCCGCGGGTGAGATATAATAATATAGAGCTTTGTAAGAGTGATTTATCCCGATCATTCTAAGAGTTTCTATATGA
>PGYS01000020.1 GCA_002839795.1 Ignavibacteriae bacterium HGW-Ignavibacteriae-3
CCAGTTGTAGATATCGATCTGATGGGAGCCGAGATCAACAATCGGTCCGCCGCCAAGTTTTTTATACCAGCGCCAATTTCTATGCTGCTGCATACTCTCATAACCGTAACGGTTAAGAATGCTTACCGGGATTGCGTTTGGTTTCGGCCATCCGTTATCTGGCTGAACAGAACGATTCCACTGTCCGTTAACGGTTGTGATTCTTCCGAGTATTTCCGATTCATTGATCAGATGATTATAACAATGAAGATAATTGGGATTGCTCCTTCTTTGATGGCCGATCTGAACTTTCTTCCCGGTCCTTCTTGTGGCTTCAACTATCCTTCTTGCGCCTTCTAAAGTGTTGGACATTTCCTTTTCGCAGTAAACATGAAACCCCGCTTCCATACAGGCAACGGCATGGTCGGCGTGGCAGAAATCAGGTGTCGCGATTATTACGGCATCAAGATTTTTTTCTTTGGAAAGCATTTCCTGATAATCTGTGTAAGCGTTCAGCTTATGACCATACTTCTGGAGGAGCCGGTATGCCCTTTGGAGATTATAGGTCTCCCAGATATCGCACACAGCTTTAAATTTTATATCGGGAATTTTAAGACATGCATTAATTAAAACCTGACCCTGTGCGCCTGTACCTAAAATTGCAACGTTCAGATCATTGCTCGTACTTTCTTTAGAAAAAGTTTTTATGTAAGGAGAAAAAATTACGCCAGCTCCTGCCACGGCGGAGACTTTCAGAAAGTCTCTTCTGTTGAGATCATTCTTTGTATTTTCATTCATAATAAAATTTACGCAATATTAATGGATAGGGAAATTATTTATTACAAAGACCATCCCGTGCTGTATTGTTTGGTTAATAATCCGTTTGCTTCGGGTAAATTCGGAAATTCAAATTTAACCGGATCCCATTGAAGTATTGTAAATTTATCCGCCATTCTTACAGCAATATTTCCGAGCAGCATAACTTCGGTTAACTTGCCGGAATAACTGAAATCCGTTGTACTTCTTGTGTTATTTTTTATCGCGTCGATCCATTCAAGATAAATACCGGGGGATCTTGGTATTGTCTTCTGTGGTCTGACGTAATTCTGCATAGCTGTTTCAGGAATTAACCTCACTCCCGTTCCGTAAGTGCCGTGCATCATTTTTCCTTTTGTTCCTATATATAAAACTCCTCCTCCGCTGTCGCCCATTTTTCTTCCCGGCTCCAATTCTTCCGGACGGGGAGGCATCAAACCGCCATCGTACCATACTAATTTAACCGCGGGTTTATTTTTTCTTTCGGGGAAGTGATACGTTACCATCGATGAAACCGGATAAGTTTCATTATTGAATTTTGTTGAAGATGCCTGTACTGTTGTCGGGTGTCCTAATCCTAATGCCCAGAAAGGCTGATCGATGAAGTGCGCTCCCATGTCTCCCAACGCGCCTGTTCCAAAATCCCACCATCCCCGCCAGTTGAAAGGATGATAACACGGATGATATGGTCTGTTTGGAGCAGGACCCAGCCATAAATTCCAGTCAAGAGTTTCCGGACATGAGGGAATTGTATCTGGTCTGGGAATTCCCTGAGGCCAGATTGGTCTGTTAGTCCAGATGTGTACTTCGTAAACGTCGCCAATCGCTCCGTCCTCAATCCATTCTACAATCAAACGGGATTCCTCTCCCGCATGACCCTGATTTCCCATTTGAGTTACAACATTATATTCTTTAGCTGCTTCGGCCAGTCTTCTGGCTTCATAAACTGTATGGGTCAGCGGCTTTTGACAATAAACATGTTTACCAAGCTGCATCGCTGCCATTGAGATTGTTGCATGTGTATGATCAGGCGTGGCTATTACAACTGCATCCAGGTTTTTTTCCTTCTCAAGCATAACCCTGTAATCTTTATAAATCTTTGCGTTTGGATATTTCAGTCTGACCGGAATTCCCATTTCATCGTCAACGTCGCATAATGCTACTATGTTTTCCATGCTGACACCGTCTGCGTCACTTTGGCCTTTTCCGCCGATGCCGACGATTGCCATATTCAGAGTATTGCTGGGTAACTTCGCGGCTTGTGATCCGAATAAATGTCCGGGTAAAATTGTAAATGCAGCCGCTGCCATCCCGGTTTTTTGGATAAAGTCTCTTCTTGAAATTTCATTTTTTGTGGGGTTGTTCATACTATCGGAATCCGGATTTTCTTTCGGCATAAATCTTCTCCAAGGGTTGTTTCAGTTTATACGGATTGTAAAATAAAATAAAAACAGTAGGTAATAAACTCTTTTTTTAAAAACATTCTTATAATTGAGGTTTTTATTCAATTAAAAATAATTATTTTCTCTACCGGATCTTTAGAGATATTGAACAATATTTAAAAGTATAGAATGTGAAATCGGCAGATTTTAGGGAATGGAAATATTTATCCCAATGAGCTGGTAACTACTGCAGGAACAAATTTTTATACAATCATTATCAAAAGAGGAATAAACAGAACACCTGCTTAAGCTTCATTTATTTTGTCAACTTATTTTTTCAAAAATAAATTCGGAGTGATTAATGAGCGTGAAAATACGTTTGGGAATTATGATGTTCCTGCAATATGCGATCTGGGGTTCCTGGGCTCCCGTCCTGGCTGCATATCTTCAAAATGAACTTGGATTTAACGGTGTGCAGGTTGGAGTAATCTACAGTCTTCTTCCTCTTGCTACTATAATATCACCCTTTATTGGAGGCCAGATTGCCGACCGTTATTTCTCTTCTGAAAAAGTCATTGCCGCTCTTCAGCTCGTTGGCGGCGTCTTTCTGCTTTTCATTTCCCAGGTAACAGATTATTCAACAATGATGTGGCTGATGGTTCTCTACTGTCTGTTATATGCCCCGACATTGGCTCTGACAAACTCGATTGCTTTTATAAATCTTAAAGATTCCGAAAAAGATTTTGGAATTATCAGGGTCTGGGGAACAATCGGATGGATAGCAGCCGGATGGGCACTGACAGGATGGCGCGTATTATTGGTACCTGAAGGAACCAAAGGATTCGGAGGGGACCTGCTTTTTCTCGCAGGATTGTTTTCTATCTTGATGGGAGTTATGTCTTTTACACTTCCTCATACACCTCCAAAAAGAGAAGGTGCAAGCCCATGGGCGTTCGTTGAAGCATTTAAGATGATGAAGAATAAAAATTTTCTTGTTTTCATTATCATATCCTTTGTGGTTGCTACTGAACTAATGTTCTATTATCAGTTGACTTCACCTTTTTTGGAATCGGATAAAATCGGATTATCGCCTCAAAGTGTGCCGGCTGTTATGACGATAGCGCAGATAGCGGAAATATTTGTAATGGCACTTCTGCTGCCGGTATTTATTAAGAAATACGGGTTGAGAAATGTTCTTGTTATCGGTGTACTCGCTTGGCCAGTCAGATATATAATATTTGCAATCGGGGAGCCGAGTTGGCTGGTTATAGCTTCACTGGCGCTGCACGGATTCTGCTTTGTATTCTTTTTTACAGCGGCATTTATTTATGTGGATACAATCGCGCCGCCCGATATCAGGCATTCCGCTCAGGGATTAATAACATTCGCAACGTATGGAATTGGTAATTATGTAGGCGCTTTCTTTGCGGGATGGGTTCAGGATTATTTTACCGTTAATGGAGCTGTAAATTGGACCGGTGTTTTTATTGTCCCTTGCGTTTTAACAATTTTATGCGCGCTTGCCTTTTTGTTATTCTTCAAAGAAGAAAAGTCTGTGGCTAAAGCTTAAATAAGAATTAATTTTTAAAATGAGATGACGGAGTGAACTATGACGAAAAGAAGATTAGGAGTTGGTTTTATAGGAGCAGGATTCAACGCAAGATTTCATATCAGATCATGGGTATCTGTAAGAGACTCGGATATATTAGGAATTTACGACAAAAATTTTGATACTGCCTTGGAAGCTTCAGCGATTGCCAAAAATCTGAAAGTTGGTGATGCAAAAGTATTTAAATCAATAACAGAAATGGTGGCAGATCCGGATATAGATGCGATCTGGATCTGTTCCCCAAATTTTACGCGCATCGAAGTAATGGAAGAAATTGTAAGTGCGATAGAATCAGGTAAAGGAAAACTGATAGGTGTGTGCTGTGAAAAACCTCTCGGCAGAAATGTAGCAGAAGCAAAGAAAATGGTTGAACTTGTTAAAAGGGCTGGATTGCTGGACGGATATCTCGAAAATCAGCTGTTCGAACCCACAGTTCAGCGAGGCAAAGAGATAATCTGGAAACGCGGAGCTTCAACGGCCGGAAGACCCTATCTTGCCCGAGCCGCTGAGGAACACGGCGGCCCGCATTCACCTTGGTTCTGGGAAGGAACTCTTCAGGGAGGCGGAGTTATGAATGATATGATGTGCCACTCTGTTGAAGTTGCAAGGTTTCTTTTAACAGATCCGTCCAAGCCCAGGAATTCCATTACCCCCGTTAAGGTAACAGCACATGTAGAAAACTTAAAATGGCAGCAGCCGCATTACTCTGAAATACTTAAAAATAATTCCTCCGGAAAATTGGATTACAATAACCGTCCTGCCGAAGATTATGCCCGTGCCGTAGTGGAGTATGTAGATGATCAGGGAGAAAAACTGATTGTTGAAACCACTACGTCTTGGTGTTATGTAGGAGCGGGACTCCGTTTGAGCATGGAACTGCTTGGACCGGAATATTCAATGCAGATAAATACACTTGATACAGATCTGAAAGTTTTTTTCAGCAGGGATGTTCAAGGTAAAGTAGGCGAGGACCTGATTGAGAAGCAAAATGCGGAGATAGGTTTAATGCCGGTTGTGGGAAATGAGGAAAATACTTATGGGTACGATGTAGAGAACAGATACATGGTAAACTCATTCCTGGAAGGAAAACGGCCAATGGAAAATTTTGAGGACGGACTTAATGTAACGGAATTATTAATGACGGCATATATGAGTGCCGAACAGGAAAGAACAATTGCTTTCCCGCCGCCCGGACTAGACGACTTTATTCCATTGGTGGCAAAAGGGGAATGGAATCCAAGGAAAAAGAAACATTGATAATAATGAGGTGATAAATGTTTAAGAAAATTCTTTATTTATTTATTGTGCTGCTGCTTACAGATATTTCGAACGGACAGGCGATTAAAACATTGGCAGATGTAAAGGATGATGTGATGAAAACTAATTACAAAGAGGTACGGATCCGTGAATTTAATGTCTCGGTTCAATGCTGGACTTACAGAAAATATTCATTCTTCGAAGCGTTGGATAAAATACGGGCTCTCGGGATCAGATATGTGCAGGCGTATCCGGGGCAAGCGCTTTCCAAAGAAGATCCGAATACAAAATTCAATTATGACCTCAGCGATGAAAAAATCGATTTAATAAAAGCCAAATTGAAAGATTTGAATCTTTCTATAGTTGCTTTCGGCGTTGTTAATTTTGCTAATAATGAATCGGAGACGGAAAAAGTTTTTAACTTCGCAAAAAAATTAGGTATAAGAACAATTGTAACAGAACCGGCATCCGATGACTTTTCGCTTCTCGATAAAATGGTAAAAAAATACAATATAGGAATTGCCGTCCACAATCATCCCGCGCCCAGCAAATATGCTAATCCTGAAACCGTTTTTAAAAATATTCAAAATGTCGATAAAAGAATCGGTATCTGCGGAGATACGGGTCACTGGTTAAGAAGCGGTTTTAATCCCGTTGAAGCCTTGCGTTTGCTGGAGGGGAGAGTTATTGATATTCACTTGAAAGATCTTAACGAGGCCGGAAAAAGAGAAGCGTTCGATGTTCCGTTCGGAAAAGGTAAATCCAACATTCAGGATATTCTTGCTGAATTGAGTCTCCAGAATTATAGAGGATTTATAACGGTTGAGCATGAGAAAGCGGAAGACGCGGAAAAACCGGAACCTGCAATTATTGAGGGCTTAAAATATATTGATGGCATTACCTATTATAAAGGATTTGTTGAATTGCTCGGATGGTGGAGCGGAAGATACAATAAACACGGATGGAATCATTATGGCCCCGGTTATTTTGATCTTGATGAAAGCTCCGGTGTTCTTAAATCTTCCGGCGGAATGGGTTTGTTCTGGTTCAGCGCCAGAAAATTTAAAGACTTTGTACTGGATATGGAATATACCTGCTATGCAGAAAAAACAAACAGCGGCGTTTTTCTTCGCGTTCCGGAATTTGTAATCAGTGATGACTATATATATCACTCTTTCGAAATTCAGATCGATAATGTCTCCGATCCGTTGCATAGAACGGGAGCTGTCTACGATGCGGAACCTGTTAAGATGGATGCATTCAAAGCTCCCGGTGAATGGAATCATATGCGCATTACTTTCGTGGGGGATAGAATTACTGTTGAATTGAATGATAAACTGGTTAATGACTGGAAATGCGAGCCGCGCGGCAAAGTTAAAGACTTTGCCAGTGAAGGATATATAGGATTACAGAATCACGACAGCAATGCAAAAGTTGGTTTTAGAAATATCTTTATCAAAGAATTGAAATAATTTATTAAGGAATATTATTATTAATGCCGGATCTGTTCCGGCATTTTTATTTGTATGATGCGTAATGTAATAATGTTTATCACATATATCAGTTGTTTTGATTTTCAATAAGTATTCTAATTATATTACAAAAAAGAAAGTGAGGGTCTAATGAAGTACCCTGCGTTGAAAAATTATATTGACGGCAAGACAATTGATTATGCCGGATCTACTCTTGAAGTCATTTCCCCGTTGGATGGATCAGTAATCTGCACTGTCCCCGTCTCGGGTGCCGATGCAGTTGATAAAGCTGCGGCGGCTGCAAAAAAAGCATTTCCACAATGGTCATCCCTTCCTATAAGGGACCGCGCTCAAGTCTTTTACCGCTACAAATATCTTCTCGAAAAAAATATGAATGAGCTCGCCGAATTGATTCAGGAAGAAAATGGTAAAACAATTTCAGAAAGTATTGCCGAAGTAGAAAAAAGCATTGAGGTAACAGAATTTGCATGTTCACTGGCCCAAATTGCAGCGGGGGAAATTCTGGAAGTTAGTAAAGGCGTAGAATGCCGTATTGAAAGATATCCTCTTGGAGTAGTCGCTTCCATTACACCGTTTAATTTCCCTACGATGGTTCCTAATTGGACTATTCCGAACGCTCTCGTTCTGGGCAACTGCATGATTCTTAAACCGTCAGAACTTGTCCCTCTCAGCGCCAATCGGATTGCCGAGCTGTTGAAAGAAGCCGGATTGCCGGACGGAGTTTTTAATGTGGTTCATGGAACAAAGGAAGTGGTTGAGGCAATTTGCGATCACCCCGCGATTGAAGCTGTGTCGTTTGTGGGCTCCACGAAAGTCGCAAAAATTGTCTACGCCCGTGCTGCATCCAATTTAAAGAGAGCGCTGACACTTGGCGGCGCCAAAAATCATTTATTAGTTCTTCCTGACGCAAATGTGGGAATGACAGCGTCGAATGTTGCAGCCTCAATGTCCGGCTGCGCCGGTCAGAGATGTATGGCTGCATCAGCTATGGTGGCCGTCGGTTCGGTTGATCATATTATTAAAGAGCTGGTCGAAGAAGCTAAGAAAATAGTACCGGGAAAAAATCTTGGCTCCGTAATTTCAAAAGAGGCCAAAGAGAGAATTGAAAATTACATTACCGAAGCTGAAAAAGAAGGTGCCAGGATTTTGCTCGATGGCAGAAATTGCAAAGTTGAAGGGAAGGAAAACGGTTTTTATGTCGGCCCGACGGTTATTGATTTTGTAAAACCGGAAATGCGAATTGCCAAAGAGGAAGTTTTCGGACCTGTACTTTCAATTATCAGAACCGACACCGTAGACAATGCTCTATCAATTCAGCACGGCTCACTATACGGAAACGCCGCATCTGTATTTACTCAAAATGGCGGAATTGCCAAATACATCAGTGAAAAAGCCAGCGCGGGAATGATCGGTGTTAATATCGGCGTCCCTGTTCCAAGAGAACCATTCTCGTTCGGCGGCTGGAACGATTCGAAGTTCGGAACATGCGACATTACCGGAAAAAGCTCAGTCGAATTCTGGACAAAACTGAAAAAGACAACCGTTAAATGGAATCCCGAATCCCAGATCAACTGGATGAGTTAATATCAGTACTGAGTAAACAGTACTTAGTAGTTAGTAAAATAGAATGATCAGGTAGATTTTATTGATTACTAGATGCTAATTAAGGTCATTAAGAAAACAAGAGGGTATAAAAATGAACAGAACTGTTAAAGGTGGTCTCATTCAGGCAAAGCTTTCAATTTCCACGGAACAACCGATTGAAAAAATCAAACAATCAATGATTGATACAAATGTTGCAATGATAGAGGATGCCGCTGCTAAAGGTGTTCAGATCCTTTGCATGCAGGAGCTATTTTACGGACCATATTTTTGTGCCGAACAGAAAACAAAATGGTATTCGCTTGTAGAAAAAGTCCCCGACGGTCCAACCGTGAAATTAATGCAGGAGATCGCTAAAAAATTTAGTATGGTAATTGTTGTTCCGATTTATGAAGAGGAAATAACGGGTGTCTACTATAATACTGCAGCCGTCATTGATGCCGATGGAAAATATCTCGGTAAATACCGCAAGCACCACATTCCTCATTGCGATCCAGGCTTCTGGGAAAAATTTTATTTCAAACCGGGCAATCTTGGTTTCCCTGTCTTTAAAACTGCATATGCCGATGTGGGAGTTTACATCTGTTACGACCGTCATTTTCCTGAAGGCGCGCGTGTCCTGGGATTGAATGGTGCCGAAATTGTATTTAATCCTTCCGCTACTGTCGCAGGCCTTTCGGAATATTTATGGGAATTAGAACAGCCGGCTCATGCTGTGGCTAACGGATATTTTGTGGGTGCGATTAACAGAGTTGGAACTGAGGCTCCCTGGAATATCGGTGAGTTTTACGGAAAAAGTTACTTCTGTACCCCGCGCGGAAAAATTATTGCTCAGGCAAGCAGAGATAAAGATGAACTCGTGGTAGCTGATCTTAATCTCGATGAAATCCAGGAAGTTAGAAATGTATGGCAATTCTATCGTGATAGGAGGCCTGAATCTTACGGATCTATAACAGATCTACAGAAATAAGAATTAAGAATTCAGTAATAAGCAGAAGTATGAGATACACTAATGGTTTCAAAAACAAAGAGTTTTCAAGAACTAATTGTATGGCAAAAAGCTCATCAATTTGTTCTGAGTGTTTATAGGATTACAAAATTCTTTCCAAAGGAAGAATTATTCGGATTAACATCTCAGTTCCGGAGGGCAGCTGTTTCTATTGCTGCCAACATTGCAGAAGGATTTCGAAAAAATGGGAAGTTGGATAAGCTGAGATTTTATAATATTGCTCAAGGATCAGTGGAAGAATGTAGATATTATCTTCTTTTAACAAGGGACTTGGATTATGCAGATACATCGAATTTGGTTTTATTGCTCGAAGAGGTTAGCAAAATCCTAAATTCTTATATGGCAAAAATTAGAACATCTAAATGAATTATTCTGTTTTAGTGAAACATAATTCTGGATTCTTATTCCTTAATTCTGAATTCTATTTTTAAAATAAAGAGGTGAACAATTGACTCCTGAAGAAGTTGTTGCGATAACTGCAAAACATACTTATGGAACATGGCGCTTTCAGAAAAACTGGACACCGCTGCAGATTGTTGATGCCGAGGGGTGTTATTTTACAGATCCCAACGGGAAAAAATATCTTGATTTTTCTTCGCAGCTGATGTGCGTATCACTCGGACATAAAAATAAAGCGGTGATTAAATCAATCGTGGATCAGGCGCAAAAACTTCCTTATGCTGCGCCGGGATTCGCTACTGAAGTCCGGGCTGAACTAAGCAAACTGCTGCTCGAAGTTCTCCCGAAAGGATTGGAGAAATTTTACTTTTCGACCTCCGGAACTGAAGCCAACGAGGCCGCGATTAAAATTGCCCGGATGTACACAGGCAAATACAAAATCATTTCAAGATATAATTCTTATCATGGTTCAACTGCTGCGGCTATTGCCGCAACGGGTGATCCCAGAAGATGGGCTGTGGAGCCGAGCGGAAAAATCGAAGGCGTGATATTCGCACCCGAATGTAATTGTTACCGTTGTCCGCTCAATCACACATATCCCGGCTGTGAAATTGCCTGCGCCGAGTATGTAGAGCACATGATTAAAAATGAAAGCAATGTTGCGGCGATAATTCTGGAGCCGGTTGTCGGAACCAATGGAATTCTGATCCCTCCAAAAGAATATATGCCAAGGATAAGAAAAATATGTGACGATAATAATGTTCTGCTTATCGCAGATGAAGTAATGAGCGGATGGGGCAGAACGGGCAGCTGGTTCGCAATGGATCATTGGGGCGTTCAACCGGATATTCTGACAACTGCAAAGGGAATTACATCTGCATATGTTCCGCTCGGTTTAACCGCTACTACAATGAAAATAGCCGATTATTTTAACGACCATTATTTTTCTCACGGACACACATACGAAGCGCATCCTCTCACTCTCGCTCCCGCCATTGCCGCTATCAACGAACTAAAAGATAAAAAATTGATTGAGCGCGCCGTTGAAATGGGAGCTTACCTCAATAAAAAATTATCCGCATTGAAACCAAAGCACCCATCCATAGGCGATGTGAGAGGTATAGGACTTTTCTACGCGGTTGAAATTGTTAGGGACCAGAACACAAAAGAACGGTTCAACTCGAAAGAGGATAAAGTTAGCGGTAAGCCTCTGCTCGTAGATAAGATTGCGGCTGAGATGATGAAGAGGGGTTTATACATGCAGGCATGGATCAGTCACTTTGTACTGGCTCCCCCTCTAATTATAACAAAAGAAGAGATTGATTCAGCAGTGGAAATTTTTGATGACTGTCTTGTAATTGCAGACGAAGCTTTAAGTAATTAGTCGATTTTTCTTTTAAAGAAAGGATCTCTTCCATGAAGAATCTTGTTACCGGACTGCGTACTGAAGAATACGAAAAAAATTTTGCGGAGCTTCATCCGCCATTTACTCCCGGTGCCGCCATCACTGAAGCTAACCGCTGTCTCTATTGCTATGATTCCCCTTGCATGAAGGCCTGCCCCACGCATATCGATATTTCAACTTTCATTAAAAAAATATCTACAAAGAATCTGCTCGGATCAGCCAGGACAATCTTTGAATCAAACTGGGTCCCGTTAACTTGCGCTAAAGCATGCCCCGTTGCAGTTTTATGTGAAGGTGCATGCGTATTTAATGACAAAGGTGAAAAACCCATCGAAATCGGAAGGCTTCAACGGTTCGCTATCGATAATTACTTTTCACAAAATATGCTCCCTCTTTTTCATAAAGCTTCACCTAATGGCAAGTCGGTTGGAATAATTGGTTCCGGTCCTGCAGGGCTGGCATGCGGTGCCGAGCTTTCTCTTTTAGGTTTTGATGTTACAATATATGAATCTAATAAAATTCCCGGCGGACTTAATACCTGGGGAATTGCTCCGTATAAACTTAGAAGAGAGGATAGCCTCAAAGAAGTCGAACTGGTTAAGAGTTTTGGTGTAAAGATTGAAACGGGTGTGTTGGTTGGAACTACAGTCACTATCGATGATCTTCTTAAAAAACATTCTGCTCTTTTCTTAGGGGTTGGACTTGGTGAAAGTCCGCAGCTCTCTGTTCAAGGTGAGGAATTAGAGGGTGTAATCGGAGCTCTTGAGTTTATAGAAAAAGTGAAATCTGAAAAATGGCACGAGGTGCCGGTAGGCAAACGTGTCGCCGTTATCGGAGCAGGTAATACTTCTATCGATGCCGCCACTGAAGCAAAACGGCTCGGCGCTGAGGAAGTTTATATTATTTACAGAAGAAGCGATGTTGAAATGTCTGCTTATCGTTTTGAATATGATCTTGCGAAAAAAGATGGCATTGTTTTTTATTTCCTCACTTCTCCCAAACAGGTTGTTGGAAATTCCTTTGTTGAAGGACTCGAATGTTTAAAAATGAAATTGGAAGAACCGGACTCTCGTGGAAGAAGAAAACCGGTTTCGATTCCCGGCTCGGAATTTATTATTCCCGTGGATATGGTTATTAAGGCGATAGGGCAGGATACCAAATCCGCCTTCTTGAATTCTATTCCGGGTTTAACACTTGATAATGAGGGATGTGTTATTGTTAACACGGAAAGCTATCAAACAAACAATCCAAAAATTTTCGCCGGCGGCGATTGTATCAACGGCGGAAAGGAAGTCGTTAACGCAGCTTACGACGGAAAGCGCGCTGCTCATGGAATTAACAAATTTTTATTTCCAATGTCCGAAGGAGAAAATTAATCGATGGCAGATCTATCAATAAATTGCGGCGGAATAAAATCTCCAAATCCTTTCTGGCTTGCCTCTGCTCCTCCATCTAATTCAGCGTATCAGAATTGCAAGGCATTTGAACAGGGATGGGGTGGAACTGTCTGGAAAACAATCGGCGAACCGGTTATGAATGTATTTAACCGTTACGGCGGATTGGATTATAACGGCCAGAAGATTTTCGGACTGAACAATATAGAATTGATAAGCGATAGACCGATTGAAACCAACTTTAGAGAAATTGCGGAAACTAAAAAACTCTGGCCGGATCGTGCGGTTGTAGTTTCCCTGATGGTTGAATCAAAAAGAGAAACATGGCATGAAATTGTAAAACGAACTCTTGATACCGGGTGCGATGGTATTGAATTAAATTACGGTTGTCCTCACGGAATGAGTGAAAGGGGAATGGGCGCAGCTGTGGGTCAGGTGCCGGAATACTGCAAGATGATTACAGAATGGGTTACTGAAGTAAGTACAATTCCTGTCCTTGTAAAACTTACGCCCAACGTAAGCAATATACAGTTACCGGCCAGGGCGGCTAAAGCCGCAGGCGCAGACGGCATTTCACTCATCAATACTATTAATAGCATTATTGGAATTAATCTTGATACTTTTGAACTAAAACCAAATGTGGGAGGATTAGGAGGTCATGGAGGTTATGCGGGCCCAGCGGTTAAACCCATCGCTCTTCATCTACTTTCCCAGGTTGCCCTCGATAAAGAGGTTAATCTGCCTATCTCCGGCATCGGCGGAATTAGCAACTGGCGCGACGCGCTTGAATTTATTCTGCTCGGCGCCTCCAGCGTGCAGGTTTGTACAGCTGTAATGCATTACGGATTCAGGATTGTGGATGATATGATAGACGGTATGAGTAATTGGATGGATGCTAAAGGAATTACTTCTTTAGATCAGATTAGAGGAAAATCCTTACCGCGAATTAATGATTTCGGGAATTTTGATCTTCTTAATAAAACTATCGCCAGAATCGATCAGCAGAAGTGTATCCATTGTAACTTATGCTACATCGCTTGTGAAGATACAGCGCATCAATGTATAGATTTAACTGAAGTTAACGGAAAAAGTAAAACTGAAGTCCGTGAAATGGATTGCGTCGGCTGTGCATTGTGTTCTCTGGTCTGCCCTGTAGATGATTGTATCTCCATGGTAAGAATTGATGATGGTTCGGCATCTAAAACTTGGAATCAGCTTGTTAATGATTTTAAGGAAAGAGGTGAGCCTCTAACATGGGAGAATCTGGCAAAGTTTCAGAATCAGCATGGAATTGAAATTCATTAATAAATTTAAAATAAATAATTTTCGAATCTGATAAATATTTATGGAATGAACTTTAAATAACTTATTAACTAAATGGCCTCTAAAAAAATATCGAATGCGCAATTAATTTTGTACAAAAGAATCGAAGAGCTGATATTTTCTCTGAGGGGAGAAAAAGCAATCTTAGATAGCGATCTTGCATCGATATACGGAGTTAGCACAGCCCGTCTAAATCAGCAAGTGAAAAGGAACATAGAAAGATTCCCAATCGATTTTGCATTTCGACTTACAAGAGCAGAGTTCAATAGTTTGATATTGCAAAATGCAACATCAAATCCGTCAAGAGGCGGAAGAAGAAAATTACCCATGGCATTCACAGAGCATGGTGCAATAATGGCAGCAAATGTTTTAAACAGTCATAAGGCTGTACAAATGAGTGTTCTTGTCGTTCGAGCTTTTGTCCAACTCCGTCGAAATATAACAGTTCATGGCGAACTGGCGAAAAGGATAGATGAACTTGAACAAAAAGTCATTAATCACGATAGTGATATTCAGACTATTTTAGAGGCAATTAGACAGCTTATGCAGCCGAAAGAAAGACAAAAGAAACATTATGGATTTACTATCGAAGAACCAATCTTGAAATATGTAGCAAAAAAAGAAAAAAGTTATAAATCAAAATGAGGTTTGAAATGTCCACCCTAATTAAAAACGGCCGCATCATTACCGCAGAGCAGGATTATACTGCCGATATATTTATAGAGAAAGATAAAATAACCACAATTGGTTTATCTCTTAATATTACCGCTGATAAAATTATTGACGCAAAAGGGAAATATGTTATTCCCGGCGGCATAGATGTACATACTCATTTGGATATGCCCTTCGGAGGAACTACCTCAAGTGATAATTTTGAAACAGGAACTAGGGCAGCGGCATTCGGCGGTACAACATCATTAATTGATTTCGCTATTCAGCCGAAAGGAAAAAGCATGCGCGAAGGTTTGGATATCTGGCGCAAGAAAGCGGAAGGAAAGGCCACCATCGATTACGGATTCCATATGATCATTACGGATTTGCCGGATGAAAGAATTCCTGAGATGGATGATATGGTTGCCGAAGGTGTTACAAGTTTTAAACTGTTTCTTGCCTATCCAAATGTTTTAATGGTCGACGATGCTACAATATTCAAAGCATTGAAGCAAACTTCCAACAACGGCGGATTGGTTTGCATGCATGCCGAAAACGGAATGGTGATTGATCATATTGTGAAAGAAACTGTCGCTAATGGCAATCTCACTCCGCTATATCATGCCTTGAGCCGTCCGGCGGCGGCAGAAGCCGAATCTACTAATCGCGCTATTGCTCTGGCGGAAATGGCGGGAACACCAATCTATATTGTTCATCTTACATGCAACGACGCACTGTTAAAAGTGAGTGAAGCAAGATATAAAGGTCAACCGGTTTATGCCGAGACCTGTACACAGTATTTATATCTGTCCATCGATGATATTTCAAAACCGGATTTTGAAGGAGCGAAATATGTCTTTTCTCCTCCGGTAAGAGAAAAATGGAATCAGGAAAAATTGTGGGGCGGATTGCAAAAGAATGAACTCCAGGTTGTTTCTACAGATCACTGTCCTTTCAATTTTGTCGGCCAAAAAGATTTGGGGAAAAATGATTTTACTAAAATTCCAAACGGCGGACCGGGCATCGAGAATCGTATGCAGATGATATATGACGGTGGAGTGAATGAGAAAAGAATTTCACTTAACAGATGGGTAGAAATAACTTCTACAAATCCGGCAAAAATATTTGGCATGTATCCGCGCAAAGGATCAATTGCACCAGGTTCGGATGCGGATATTGTAATCTGGGATCCTCAAAAAGATTATTTGATCTCAGCAAAAACTCATCACATGAATGTTGATTATTCGATGTTCGAAGGAAGAAAGGTCAGAGGAATTGCGGAGACTGTTATTTCCAGAGGAGAAGTTATTGTCGAGAATGATAATTTCTTTGGTAAAGCCGGAAGAGGAAATTTTGTAAAGAGAGATACTTACGGTGCTGCCTGGAAGTAAATGTTTTTATAATTCAGGAAGTATTAATTCATTTCTTATAATCGATCTTATATGATCGGTTCTTGCAATTCCATATCTAGTGAAAATTATATTTACCATTTAAAGGAGTGTTATGACCAGCATCTCTAAAAATGAACTTGTTGAGACCGATCTCTCGGGATTTCATGATACAACACTTTTCAATGACGATCTCGCACCGACAAAAATAAATGAACGTACCTGGGGAACTTACAATATAGCATCGCTTTGGATTGGCATGAGTGTATGTATAACCACATACATGCTTGCAAGCGGTTTAATAGTGGGCGGTATGAACTGGTGGCAGGCACTAATGACTATTGCACTGGGTAATGTTATTGTTCTTATTCCAATGATTCTAAATGCTCATGCCGGAACAAAATACGGAATTCCGTTTCCAATTTTGGCGAGGGCAGCATTTGGAACTTTGGGTTCAAATATCCCTGCACTTTTAAGGGCTGTAGTTGCCTGCGGATGGTTCGGTATTCAAACATGGATCGGCGGACAGGCATTTAATTCTCTCGTGATAATTCTTCTTCCCCAGTGGGCGCTTTTTGATTTGGGGCCGGCAATAGGATTTATGATTTTTTGGTCGATGAACGTGTATTTCATTATTAACGGAATGAATTCAATCAAGTGGCTCGAAGCGCTTGGAGCCCCCTTTCTGCTTTTAGCCGGAATTGCTCTTCTTATTTGGGCTTATATTGAAGGCGGCGGCTTTGGACCTATATTAAGTCAGCCGAGCAAGTTCCAGACTGCCGGAGAATTCTGGAGATTTTTTATCCCCTCATTAACAGGGATGGTTGGTTACTGGGCAACACTTTCACTAAACATACCCGATTTTTCGCGCTTCGCTAAAAGTCAGAAAGCGCAGATGTTAGGGCAGGCAATCGGTCTGCCGCCTACAATGGTTTTATTTTCTTTCATTGGTGTCGCCGTCACTTCCGCCACCGTAATAATTTTCGGTGAGGCTATATGGGACCCTGTAGTTCTTCTTACAAAATTTCACAATCCTGTAATAGTGGTAATCTCTCTGGCGGCGTTGATGATTGCCACACTCACTACTAATATTGCTGCGAATGTGGTTTCGCCTGCCAATGATTTTGCCAATCTATATCCAAAAAAAATAACTTTTGTTAGGGGCGGTATGATGACCGCGGTTCTTGGGATAATGATAATGCCCTGGAAATTATTGTCTGATTACAGCGCTTATATTTTTGGCTGGCTGATTGGATATTCCGGATTTCTGGGCCCCATCGCCGGTATACTTATATGCGATTATTTCTTAGTGAATAAGAAAGAACTGATTGTTGCGGACCTTTATAAGAGAAACGGAGTTTATGAATTTACAAAAGGTTTTAATCTGAAAGCCGTTTACGCTTTAGCTGCAGGTGTTTTTGTGGCACTGATTGGTCTGTTAATTCCATCATTGAGATTTTTATATGACTATGCCTGGTTTGTCGGATTTGCCGTTTCGTTCATTGTTTACCTTCTAATGATGAAGAAAAAATAGTTTGTATTTTCATTAAACGATTGTTTTATTTTTGCTTATATGTTTTGAAGCTGATTTTCAATTACGGCGCTGTGAGATAAAATAGAGTGCCAAAGAATAATTATTAAAAAAAATATAACAACACGGAGAAATATTTTGAAAAAAGTAGTGACATTCGGCGAAATAATGCTTCGTCTATCAACACCCGGATTTACAAGATTTGTGCAAACACAAAATTATGATGCCACATATGGGGGAGGAGAGGCAAATGTAGCGGTATCTCTTTCAAACTATGGTTTGGACTCCTACTTTGTTACAAAACTTCCCCAACATGAAATAGGGCAGGCGGCTATAAATCACCTGCGTAGATTTGGAGTAAAGGATAATTATATTGTAAGGGGCGGTGAAAGAGTAGGGATTTATTTTCTGGAAACGGGCGCCAGTCAAAGAGCATCTAAAGTTATTTATGATAGGGCCAACTCCGCGGTCACTCAGATTAAAAAGGATGAAATCGATTGGAAGAAAGTTTTTGAAAAAACCGACTGGTTTCACTGGACCGGGATAACGCCGGCACTTGGCAAAGATGCGCAGGAATCTCTCATTGCCGCATGCGAGGCAGCAAAACAGGCCGGGGTTACAATCAGCTGTGATCTGAATTTCAGAGCCAAGATGTGGACGCAACAGGAAGCCCGGTCTGTTATGAAACCACTGATGAAATATGTTGATGTCTGTATTGCTAATGAGGAGGATGCGGAAAAGAGTCTTGGACTTACAGCGGAACATACGAGTATAGAAACCGGCGTTTTGAATGAGTCCGGATACTTTAATGTTGCCCTCAAACTGAAAGAAATATACAAATTCAAATCTGTGGCAATAACTTTAAGAGAAAGTTTCTCGGCTTCAAGGAATGGATGGAGTGCGCTTCTTCTTGATGAGAAGGATTGTAAACAACCTTACAGGTCGTCAAGATATGAAATGGAAATCGTTGACCGCGTAGGCGGGGGTGATTCGTTCGCGAGCGGATTAATATTTGGACTGCTGACAAAGAGTAATACTAAAGATGCGCTTGAATTTGCCTTGGCGGCGTCATGCTTAAAACATTCTATTCCCGGCGATTTTAATCTGGTTTCTGCAGATGAAGTTGAAAAACTAATCAAGAGCGGGGGATCGGGAAGAGTAGAAAGATAAATTATTTCTAATATCAAATCCGTAAATCAATTGACCGGGAACAATCAAATGATCCCGGTTTTTTTATTGATCTTAAAATTATTCTATAAGAATATAGGCTTTATGTGTCTTTCAAATAGGTTATTAGTCACGCATTTACTTATTGAGCCCCGGGCTTTTTCCATTGCGTCATAATAAAGCGGCCCCTTTTCTGCCGCTACTCTGAATGAAATATGCAGAAGCTGACGCAAATTTACATCCATCGATTTACCAAGCGGTTCATGTCTTAACGCTGAACCAAATTTTTCCATACTCCACTCATTTACGACTTCCGGAGAGGGCAGTTTATCCTTCTCAATTTCAACGGAATGTAAATATGGCTGCAGCAATTCATCATATCTGCTAAAACCCTCAGTGTAAATATCTTTGACGAATGCCAGGCCTTTATCACCCGATTCAATTAAACCTATGAGCTCTTCAAGCCAGGTTGTTCCGGCTGTCTTAACATGTATTCCTGTGTTATACTTTTTAATAATTCTGTTAATGATAGGGTAGATCGAAAATTTATCGCTGCCTGAATGCACGCTTAATTTCAAATTCTCCGGAAGATCGAATATTTTTTTACTCTGCTCGATTATTAGAATTATCTCTTCGAATTCTCGTTCGAATGTGGTAAGATCTCCAATGTAGTCTATACCTTTAAGAAACTTTCCCGCGAATTTGGGAGCAATGGTTTGGATAGGAATTTTCTCCTGGGCCACAGCCGCGAGAATAAAAAAGATATCGATCGGAGACTGTGCTTCATCAACCTCATCGAAAGAAACTTCCACTACAAAATTATTATCCGGTTTCTTCGACAAAATATGTCTGTAAATTTTTCCTGCCTCTTTAATTGCAGCAAGATATTTTTCGGCTATTCTTAATAAAAGTGAATCATCAACAGGAAATGGTTTTATAATTCCGGGAATTATTACTTCTCCTTTAAATGAAGATATATTTTTTATAAAAGCAGCGCTCTCTTCATCGGTTGCTCTTTTGTTTATAAATTCTCCCACATCAAGAGTAAAGAAATTCGAATATTCCAGAAAGTGATCTACCGATTTTAGATTTATGTGGTCAGCGTCTATATAAAAGGATCTATCCCATTTAAATTCATTAACTGCAGATTGAACTATATTTTGTGTGTTGGAGGGACTGCTTCCAATGATTGAATGCTCTCTGAATGACTTGTTCCAAACCGGCACAAGTTCAACGCCGATTCTTTGGGCCAGCCTTACTGCTTCCAGCTGAGGCATACATTCTTTCCCGAATCGATCGCCAATTCCCAACGAATATTTTTCTAATTTCATTTTCATTCCAATATTTTTCTATTATTCTAAAAATAGATTGACAAAATAAATTTCTTTATTTAAGTTCAGACCAGGAATTTACTTTAACGATAACTTTAAGGGTGAAAATAAGCCAAATCCTCCAAATTCACAAATTTTTAATTCCGGGAGTTTGCCGCAATGGTCTGGTTATTTTTGAATACGATTCAGCCTAATCCGCTTTTGCCGTTTAATGGAATTTCTTACTTCAATGAACGGCTTTTCGTGGCACTTAAGATCAAAGTAATAAGGGAGAATTATTGATGGAAGCAAATTCATTTGCAGATTTGAAGGATAAAGTTTGTGCCATAACCGGGGGTGCAGGCGTTATAGGTCTCTCGTTATCAAAAGCTCTGGCTTCTGCCGGAGTTAAAATGGCTGTCCTGGATCTTAATAAGGAATCAGCAGATAAGGCTGCACAAGAAATTAAATCAGCTTTTGGTATTCCGGCAATCGGAGTTGAGGCCAATGTGCTGGATAAAAGTTCACTCGAAAAAGCCAAATCAGTTGTTAATGCCGAACTCGGAAAAATTGATATTCTTATCAATTGTGCCGGCGGTAATTCTCCTAAAGCCACAACTTCTTATGAATTCATAACGAAAGATAATGTCTCTGAAATAGAAAAAACTTTTTACGGACTTGATATAGAAGGATTCAGAGAGGTATTCGATTTGAATTTTTTGGGCACGGTACTTCCCACGATGGTTCTTACTACTGACATGATAGAATCCGGGAAGGGGTCGGTAATAAATATATCATCAATGAATGCCTTTAGACCCCTGACAAAAATTCCGGCGTACTCAGCCGCAAAGGCCTCTATTAACAATTTGACGGAATGGCTCGCGGTACATCTTGCAAAAATGAATATAAGAGTGAACGCCATCGCACCGGGATTTTTCCTTACCAATCAAAACAGATTTTTATTGACTGATGAGAAAACCGGTGAGCTGACACCCCGCGGAAATAAAATTATTGCCGGAACACCGATGGGAAAATTCGGTGAGCCGGAAGATCTTAACGGCGCCCTATTATATCTTGTAAGCGATATGTCAAGTTTCGTTACCGGAATTGTGATCCCGGTGGATGGCGGTTTCAATGCATATTCGGGTGTGTAGCAAAATATTTTAACTCAAATAAACTGATAACATTAAGGTAATTTTCAATGGACAATGGTCTAAATATTAAGTCAAATTGTGCCCTGGATTTTGTCTCCCTGGGGGCGATGGTTCATCGTCTGGATCCGGGTATAATACCGTTCAGAAAAGCAACTGAATGTAAAATTCACGTGAGCGGCGGGGAATATAATGTTGCCGCAAATCTGGCAGACTGTTTCCGTATGAACTGTGCTGTTGTTTCAGCAATTGTGAATTATCCTATTGGTGACCTTATTGCTGAGCGCGTAAAAGCCATGGGAGTTAAGGCGTACTTCAAAACTTTCACTCACAATGGCGTGAACGGACCTAATATGGCAACAGTCTATAGTGATCGGGGATTAGGATTGCGTGCACCCGTTGTATTCTATAATAGAGCCAATGAAGCAGCCGCACTGCTTAAACCGTGTGATATAAATTGGAAAGAGATATTCACTAATGGAGTGAAATGGTTTCACAGCGGCGGGATCTTCGCATCACTATCGGAAACTACGGGCGAGCTTATTATAGAAGCTATGAAAGCTGCAAAGAATGCCGGTGCAGTTACAAGTTTTGATCTTAACTTCAGAGCAAAATTATGGAGCATCTGGGGCGGAGAGCAGAAAGCCGCCGAAGTGATTGACCGTATTGTCCGGCATGTGGATGTGCTGGTCGGAAATGAAGAAGATCTCCAGAAAGGGTTGGGAATTCCGGGACCTGAAGTCGCGGCAAAATCAAAACTCGATCCCAGCACATTTTTTGGTATGATTGATAAAGTTGTCGGTAAATATCCGAACGTAAAAATTGTTGCAACGACTCTTCGCGAAGTTCAATCCACAAACCGTCACAGCTGGAGCGCTGTCGCATGGATAAATGGGAAAGCTTATTCGGCCCCGACATGCCAACTCGATGTTTTTGACAGAGTCGGAGGCGGTGATGGATTTGCCTCAGGATTTATTTACGGATTGCTTTCAGATGAATCACCGGAATATTCAGTGAAACTCGGATGGGCGCATGGAGCATTACTTACAACTTTTCCCGGCGATACAACTATGGCAACTTTGGAAGATGTTCGCTCATTTGCAGAAGGCGGATCTGCAAGAATTCAAAGGTAATTTATTCTAAACTAATAATTTCTTGATCGGATTTATAGAATGGTATACTATAGTAAGGGAAGTGAAGAGGAAATACTGAGCGGGGAAATTCTTCGTGAGGCTGTCTATTCAACCCTGGCAAAATTAGGAATGAAAAAAAAAGTTCTTGCAATCCCTCCGGATTTCACCAGATACCATTCTCAGGCTGGAATATTAACTGCTTATATCTATCAATATTATAAAGAATCGTTGACAGATATTCTCCCAGCTCTTGGCACTCACACAGCAATGTCCGATGGACAATTAAATAAAATGTTTAAAGGCATTCCCCATAATTTATTCAGAGTCCACGACTGGAAAAATGATCTCGCTACTCTTGGTGAAGTACCATCCGAATTCATTAATAAAGTATCCGAAGGAAAACTTGATTACAGCTGGCCCGCTCAGGTAAATAAATTGCTGGTTGAAGGCAACCACGATTTGATTCTTTCAATCGGTCAGGTAGTGCCTCATGAAGTAGTAGGCATGGCCAACTATAATAAAAATATCTTTGTAGGAACCGGCGGCAGGGAAGGCATTAACAAGAGCCATTTCCTTGGCGCCGTTTACGGAATGGAAAGGATGATGGGACGCGCCGATACTCCCGTAAGAAAAGTACTGAACTACGCCTCGGATAATTTCGCCAATCACCTTCCGATTATTTATGTGCTGACGGTTGTTGCGAAAGATGCCTCCGGAAATCTTGTTGTGCGCGGCCTCTTCATCGGAGATGATCACGAAACATTTGAACTTGCGGCGGCTCTCTCTCTGAAGGTGAATTTTGAACTTTTGGATAAGCCGTTAAATAAAGTTGTTGTCTATCTCGATCCGTCGGAATTCAAAAGTACATGGCTTGGCAATAAAAGTGTGTACCGTACAAGAATGGCTATCGCCGACGGAGGAGAGCTGATAGTTCTGGCTCCCGGTCTAAAAGAATTCGGCGAGGATAAAACAATAGACGGATTGATACGCAAATATGGATATGTTACAACTCCGGAAGTTTTAAAATTTGTTGAAGAAAATGATGATCTTAAAAACAATTTAAGTGCCGCAGCTCACCTCATTCACGGTTCTTCCGAAGGGCGATTCAAAATTACTTACTGTCCCGGCTATCTTAGCCGTGAGGAGATTAATAGCGTCAATTTCAGCTACGCCGATCTTAATGAAATGACTGCGAAATATAATCCCGATCTGCTGAAAGATGGAATTAATATTATGCCGGACGGCGAAGAGATATTTTTTATCTCAAATCCCGCGCTGGGATTGTGGGCCTTTAAAGAAAAATTTAATAATTGAAGAATATAGGAGTGTCGAATAATGAGTAAAGCGGGCATGTCTGCAGTGGCAGATATTGGATTAGTCGGTCTCGCGGTTATGGGCGAGAATCTTGTTCTTAATATGGAAAGTCACGGATTCACAGTAGCTGTTTATAATAGAACAGTTGAAAAAGTGAATGCATTTATTGAAGGACGCGGCAAAGGGAAAAAAATTATTGGTGCAGCTTCGATTGAGGATTTGGTTTCAAGTTTAAGTTCCCCAAGAAAAATTATGCTTATGGTAAAAGCCGGTAAGCCGGTTGATGATTTTATCGAATTATTGATTCCTCATCTTGACAAAGGCGATATAATAATTGATGGAGGTAATTCCCATTTTCCTGATTCAATCAGGAGAACAAAATATCTGGAAGAGAAAGGATTTTTATTCATAGGCACTGGGGTCTCCGGCGGTGAAGAGGGCGCGTTGAAAGGTCCTTCAATTATGCCGGGCGGATCGAATGCAGCATGGCCTTTCGTGAAACCGATTTTTCAATCGATTGCCGCAAAGGTCGAGGATGGCTCACCCTGCTGCGATTGGGTCGGCGAAAACGGCGCCGGTCATTTTGTAAAAATGGTTCACAATGGTATTGAATACGGCGATATGCAGCTGATTTGCGAAGCGTATCAAATTATGAAGGATCTTCTCGGTATGAATTACGACGAGATGCATCAGGTATTCAAAGAATGGAACGAAGGCGAACTTGACAGTTATCTGATTGAAATTACCCGCGATATTCTTGCTTATAAAGATGAAGATGGAAGTCCGTTGGTAGAAAAAATTCTTGATACCGCCGGTCAGAAGGGGACAGGCAAATGGACCGTGCTCGCATCGCTGGATCATGGCGCCCCTCTTACTTTGATTGGTGAGGCTGTTTACGGAAGAACTTTATCCGCGCAAAAAGATGAGAGAGTTGAAGCTTCAAAAATATTAACCGGACCAAAACCAAAATTTACCGGCGACAAAAAACAGTTTGTTAATGATTTGATGAAGGCACTGTACGCTTCAAAACTTGTTTCCTATGCTCAGGGTTATGTGCTGATGAAATTCGCCGCTCAGGAGTACGGATGGAAATTGAATAATGGAGGCATTGCTCTGATGTGGCGCGGAGGATGCATTATACGTTCTGTGTTTCTTGGAAAAATAAAAGACGCGTTCGATAAAAATCCGGATCTTAACAATTTGCTCCTCGATCCTTTCTTCAAAAGTAAAATTGAAGAGTCGCAAGATGCATGGAGAAGAGTTATCTCAGAATCTGTACTGAACGGAATCTGGATTCCGGCTCTTTCAACAGCGTTAAATTATTTCGATGGTTTTAGAAACGGCAGATTGCCGGCAAATTTATTACAGGCTCAGCGCGATTATTTCGGAGCTCATACTTATGAAAGAACCGATAAACCTCGCGGAGAATTTTTCCATACAAACTGGACAGGAAGAGGCGGAACTACGGCTTCGTCCACTTACTCAGTTTAGTAAATGTTGTAAATAATTATGAATAGAATATTAGAACAAATTGGATCATACGGAATCGTTCCCGTAATCGTTATTGAAGATACGGATAATGCTGTGCCCCTTTCACAATCCCTGATTGAGGGGGGACTGCCCGTTGCTGAGGTGACATTTCGAACCGGTGCGGCAAGGAAATCAATTGAACGAATTGCCAAAACATTTCCGGATATGTTAATTGGCGCTGGAACTGTCCTCTCCATCGATCAGGTTAAGAGCGCTGTGGATTCCGGTGCGAAATATATTATTTCACCCGGATTGAATCCGAAGGTCGTTGAGTATTGTGTATCAGAAAATATTCCGGTAACTCCCGGGATTGCTACTCCATCCGATATCGAAAGAGCTCTTGAATTTAATCTGGAGGTTGTAAAATATTTTCCGGCAGAAGCTCTCGGCGGATTGAACTATCTGAAAGCAATTTCTGCTCCGTATGGAAATCTGAAATTCATTCCTACCGGCGGTATTGATGAAAAGAATCTTCTGAGTTATTTACAATTTTCAAAAGTGCTTGCCTGCGGTGGCAGCTGGATGGTGAAAAGCGATCTGATCTCAAACAAAAAATTTAATGAGATTAAACAACTTTCTGAAAATGCCTTAAGCATTGTCAGATCAAGAAATAATTTGTAATCGTTAAACAAAAATTTAATCAGGATTTTCATTTACAGCTCATTAAACTAAAAAATAAGGATTTCCTATGAGTGAAGGTATTGGAAAACAAGAGGGGAATGAAAAAGTCGGCCGTTACAGGTGGTCAATTGTTGCTCTTATATTTTTTGCTACTACTATTAACTACATTGACCGGCAGGTACTTGGCATATTGGCACCGGTACTTCAAAAAGAAATTGGTTGGGATGAAATTGATTATGGTTATATAGTCACCGCATTCTCTGCAGCTTATGCAATAGGATTGGTAGTTGTAGGAAGATTGATTGACAGATTTGGGACTAAACTTGGCTATGCTTTTGCAATTACAGCATGGAGTATAGCCGCTATGGGACATGCGGCTGTCAGCAGTGTCATAGGATTTGCTTCGGCAAGATTCGCATTAGGGTTGAGTGAAGCCGGAAATTTTCCCGCGGCAATTAAAACAGTTGCGGAATGGTTCCCTAAAAAAGAACGCGCCTTCGCAACCGGAATATTTAACTCCGGGTCAAACGTCGGGGCTATCATTGCTCCGTTAGTTGTGCCCTGGATTACTATTACTTACGGATGGCAGGAAGCTTTTATTGCAACCGGAGCTTTAGGATTTATCTGGTTATTTTTCTGGTGGCGGTTGTATGACAAACCGGAAGTACATAAGAAATTATCCAAATCGGAATTAGCATATATTCTTTCTGATCCTGCCGAAACCAGCGTTAAAATTCCCTGGCTGCAATTAATAAAGTACAAGCAGACTTGGGCTTTCGCGATAGCAAAATTTTTAACCGATCCCATCTGGTGGTTTTACCTGTACTGGATTCCAAAATTTATGGATAAGAACTACGGAATTACTCTTGATAAGATTGGAATTCCACTGATTATAATTTACCTGATGGCGGACGTCGGCAGCATCGGCGGCGGATGGCTCTCTTCGTTTTTCATTAAAAGAGGTTACTCGGTGAATAAAGGAAGAAAGGCCGCGATGCTTATAATGGCTATTTGTGTTGTTCCCATCGTTTTTGCATCCCAGGCGTCCGAGTTATGGATGGCTGTAGCGTTATTAAGTCTTGCCACTGCTGCTCATCAAGGTTGGTCGGCAAATCTTTTTACAACCGTCTCCGACTTATTCCCTAAAAAGGCAGTTGCCTCTGTTGTCGGTTTTGGCGGAATGGCCGGAGCAATTGGGGGCATGATGATTGCCACCTTTGCCGGATTTATTTTGCAAATTACGGGCAGTTATGTCTGGTTGTTCATTATTTCCGGTTCAGCTTATTTGATCGCGTTTTTTATTTTTAATTTGCTTGCTCCTAAATTGGAACCGATTGAAGAAATTGTATAAAAGCAATTTTTGTAAACTGTATAATTATTTATTGATAAATTCTTGGAATTATTAATGAAAGATATTTTCATCAGCAGGAATTTTCTTCTGTTAAATAAGACGGCAGAAAAACTTTATTTTGATTATGCTGAGCAACAGCCGGTCATCGATTATCACTGCCACTTGTCCGTTAAGGAAATTGCCGAGAATAGGGTATTCGAAAACATAACTCAGGCTTGGATCGTTGGAGATCATTATAAGTGGCGGGCAATGAGGGCTAACGGTATTGATGAAAGTTTTATAACCGGCAGCTCGAGCGATAAAGAGAAATTTTTTAAATGGGCCGAAACTGTTCCATACACTTTAAGGAATCCTTTATATCACTGGACTCACATGGAGTTGAAAAAACCGTTCGGGATCTCAGACAAATTACTCAACGCTGATACTGCTGATGAAATCTGGAATGTAACCAACAAATTGCTTCAAAATGAAAATTATTCTTCGCAGGGTCTAATAAAGCAATTTAATGTGGAAGTAGTATGTACAACTGATGATCCAGTTGATTCGCTTGAGTATCATCAGCAGATAAAGAAAAATTCATTCGGAGTTAAAGTCATTCCTGCATTCCGTCCTGATAATGCTATGGCTGCAGAAAATATTAACCAATTTCATCTGTGGCTTGAAAAACTGGAAAAGAGTTCGGACATTACAATAACAAACTTCGATTCTTTCTTGGATGCGTTAAAAAAACGGCATGATTTTTTTCATTCCAGCGGCTGCCGTTTATCAGATCACGGATTGGAAACCGCATATGCCGAAGATTATACCGGTAAGGAAATCAACTCAATCTTTTCTAAAATATTAGCCCGGAAAGAATTGAGCGCTCTTGATATTCTGAAATTTAAATCGGCTATGATGCTTGAGTTTGGACTGATGGATCATGAAAAAGGTTGGGTACAGCAACTGCATCTGGGTGCGCTGCGGAATAATAACTCAAGAAAATTCAGAGAACTGGGTGCGGATTCGGGAGTTGATTCTATAGGGGATTTTGAGATTGCAAAACCGCTGGCAAAATATCTGAACCGTTTGGATGATCTTAACAAGTTGACAAAAACGATAATATATAATCTTAACCCCGCGGATAATGAATTGATTGCTACTATGATCGGAAATTTTCAGGATGGTACGGTTGTGGGTAAACTGCAGTACGGAAGTGCATGGTGGTTTCAGGATCAGAAAAACGGAATGGAACGGCAAATTGAAACACTATCAAATATGGGATTGCTCAGCCGCTTTGTAGGGATGCTTACAGACTCGAGAAGCTTTTTGTCCTATCCGCGCCATGAATATTTCAGGAGACTTCTCTGTAATCTTCTCGGGGATGAAATGGAAAAAGGATTAATCCCGAATGATCTTGTTCTGGTCGGTAAAATGGTATCGGATATATGTTACAACAACGCAAGGAATTATTTTTCTTTCTGGGATGATAACGTCTGATATTTTTCTGTAAATGGTGATTTCTATTGATTAATCAATAAACGGCTTATAGACTAAAAAATGAAAACGAAACAGATTACTCTTAACGATATTGCTCAACGCCTGAATGTTTCATCGGTAACCGTCTCCAAAGCCCTTCGCGGTCATCCCGATATTTCAAAGGAAACTACAAAACTTGTTAAGGCGGTTGCTAATGAACTCGGATACTCTCCTAATTTTATGGCAAGAAATCTTTCTGCAAGAAAATCGAATACGATTGGGGTGGTGGTCCCTAAAATCGCCCATCATTTTTTCAGTTCAATTATAGAACATATCTATGACTACGCATTTGAAAATAATTACGAAATTATTCTTACAGTCTCACAGGAAGACTCCGAGAGGGAAAAAAAACATATCCAGACTCTGCTCTCAATGAGAGTGGATGGAATAATCCTTTCAATTACTCAGGATACAAAGGATTTTGAAATATTTAAAACTGCAATGAATCGCGGTGTTCCTTTTGTTTTTATGGATCGAATTCCGGAATTGAGAAACTGTAATACGGTTACCGTTGATGACAAGGGAGGGGCATATAAAATTATTGAGCATGCAATAAATCTCGGATATAAAAAAATTGCCCATTTTGCCGGCAATCAAAAAATTAACATCGGCAGGGAAAGAGCGCTTGGGTATAAGCTGGCGCTGATTGATAATGGAATCGAAGTTAATCCCGATTGGACGGTCGAGGGGGATTTTGGAGAAAGGAGCGGTTATGAATCTTTCATGAAATTATATCGGCAGAACAATCTCCCGGACCTGATCTTTGCCGTGACATACCCCGTTGCTCTCGGTGTCTATAATGCTGCGAGGGAAGTCGGTATAAGAATTCCGGACGGTATTGATCTTGTGTGCTTCGGCAATTCACAGGTTCAGAGTTTCCTGTCGCCTCCATTAAGTTGTGTGAATCAGCCGACAGACCAGCTTGCGGTAAAATCTATGGAACTTCTATTTGATAATATTGATAACAAGGAAGAATTTGAGCCCAAACAAATAATTCTGGATACAAATTTAATTTTACGCGGAACGTGTATCAAATATAATAGAATGTAAAAATTATTTGATGAGAGTATATTAGGTGATTGCCGAATATAAATGTGAATATTTTTTAACGGAGAAAAAATGAGAAAAAATTCAATTCTAATGTTTGGACTTTTTGTCACGATTATAACTCTCCTCTCATTGACAAATTCCTTTGCTGCTGATTACAAAAATAACCTGATAGCTATCCACATCACCGTTAGCAATAATTTAGATTTAGTCAGAAAAGATGTTCTCGTTTCACTTCCTATCAAACAGATAAAGGAAAAATATTCTCACTTTGATGAAAATACATTCATTGTGCTTGATGGAAAAGATCAAATTCCCGCACAGACTGAAGATCTTGACGGAGATAAAATTCAGGATAATATTTTATTGCTTGTAGATTTCAAGCCCAATGAAACAAAAACTCTCGTGATTCAGGTTGGCAATATGGCCATACTTAAAAAAGAATTCAAAAAAAGAACTCAGGCAATTCTTGCGGTAAAATCAGATTATGAGTTTAAAGACGGATACTACACGGGAGGTAAATTTGTTAATGTTACTGAGATCAATGTTCCCAAAGATCATTTCCCTCATAATGCGCTGATAAAATTTGAAGGACCCGGCTGGGAATCTGATAAAGTGGCATACCGTTTTTATCTCGATTCGAGAAATAGAAATGATATATTCGCCAAAAAAGTCGATGATGTGATCTTGCACCAGGTAGGCAATAGTGACTTAGTCTCTGACGGCAAAGAATCATACACAAAAATGTGTGATTGGGGAATGGATATCTTTAAAGTCGGTGAATCTATGGGAATTGGCTCTCTCGGAATGTGGGTGGATAACAGAGTTAATACAATCAACAATACTGAAAGTGTAAGATGCGAAATACTTAGTGATGGAAATATCAAATCCGGGATTTTAACGGATTACAAGGGATGGACCGTCGGCGGGCAAAAATTCGATCTGGCTTCTCTCCTATCCATTTCTGCCGGAAGCAGACTGACAAAAGTGGAGATTAATATCACCCCGAATTCAGAAAACATTTGTACAGGATTTGCAAAACATGGGGATTGTGCCCTAATCCTTGATAAAAATAATTATGAGTGGAGTTACATAGCATCTTACGGCAAGCAAAGTCTGGCGGGCGATAATCTTGGAATCGCAATATTTTTCAAAAGGACTGATTTGATAAATATTACCGAAGACGATGCCAGTCACCTTATTGTCCTGAAGCCTCGCAAACAGAAAGTTACCTACTACTTTGCTGCGGCGCCGGAAATGGAACAGGATGGAATTAAATCTGAACTTGAATTCGGGAAATATCTTCATAAAGTAATTCTGGAACTCAGTAATCCTGTAGTTGCTGAATTAAAATAATTATTCAATGTAGAATATTTTAATCGTAAAACGGGAACGAAGTTAATGCAATTAATGAAAATCAAAGTTCTCCTGATTGTTTGTTTTTCACTTAATATGTTTGCACAATCACTAACGGTTTATGTTGACCCAATCAACGGGAACGACTCGAACAGCGGCACTAAAAGTCTGCCGTATTCCACAATATCAAAAGCCTTGGCAGTAGTCGCCGCAGGCGATACAATTTTTCTGCGTGGCGGCAGATATATATTGAATTCAACAATCAGCATATCAAAAAGTGGAACAATAGACAAGTACCTGCATCTCTTTGCTTATCCCGGCGAAAGACCTCTTCTGGACTTTTCTTCAATGTCTTATAGTAGTTCAAACAGAGGCATCCTTTTAAAATCAAGCTACTGGTACATAAATGGATTGGATGTTAAGGGAGCGGGTGATAACGGAATGTTAATAGAGAGCGGTAATTACAACACAGTTGAATTTTGTTCTTTCTTTGAAAACCGGGATACAGGTTTACAGCTTGCAAAAGGCGCGTCAGGAAACAGAATAATAAACTGCGATTCTTATAACAACTATGATCCGCCACTGGGAGGGAATGCTGACGGTTTTGCACCCAAACTTGATGTCGGCTCGTGGAATTATTTTTACGGCTGCAGAGCATGGCAAAATTCGGATGACGGATGGGATGGTTATCTACGTCCTTCAAATGATATAACAACGGTGCTTGAAAATTGCTGGTCATTCAATAACGGCTATCTAAAGAATGGAATTTCAAGCAGTGGAAATGGAAACGGAATAAAAATGGGTGGCAGTGACAACAAAGATCTGGCCCATAATTTTATATTAAGAAATTGTCTGACGTTCGATAACCGCGTTAAAGGATTTGATCAGAATAACAACCGGGGCTCGATGACTTTGTATAATTGTACGGGATTCAGAAATGGAACTTATAATTTCAGCATTTCTTCCGCATTGAATGCCGGCAAAATTCTGGATGTAAAAAATTCTGTTTCACTGGCTTCATCGGGTGTTTTGCTCCTTGGGTCATCAATTCAGCAGGCGAATAGCTGGTTATCCGGCTTTTCCGTTTCGAACTCCGACTTCGTCACGATAGATTCTGCAGGTGTCCGCGGACCAAGAAAATCTGATGGCAGCCTGCCCGAAATAGCATTTATGCATTTGTCTTCCGGAAGCAAACTAATTGATGCAGGTGTTTTAGTGGGAATTCCATTCACCGGAAATGCGCCCGATCTCGGTGCTTTTGAATTTGGGATGTCGATGCCTACTGATTTTGTAGGGTCCGATGAGATTCCAATTGAACTTGAACTGGCGCAAAATTATCCAAATCCTTTCAACGCCGGCACTATAATATCCTTTAAAATTGCTGAAACAGGATTCGTGACAATAAAAGTATTTGATTGTTTGGGAAGAGAGGTTGCCATATTAATTAATGAAGAAAAAGTTCCTGGTAATTATAGCATTCATTTTGATGCAAATTTTTTACCAAGCGGAATCTATTTTTATAGAATAGATTCCGGGAAGTTTTCACAAACCAGAAAAATGATTTTAATGAAATAATTTTTCCCCAAACGGATATGCAATTTACTTTCTCTAATTGAATCACTATAAACAATAAGGATTTTTAAATGAATACATTATTTGATCTGAACGGGAAGAGTGCAATTGTAACCGGATCCAGTACCGGGCTGGGTCAGGGAATGGCAATTGGACTTGCCACAGCGGGAGCCGATGTAGTTCTTGTGGACTACGTTGACAGCTCTGAAACAGCTGAACGAATTAGTTCGCTAGGACGTAAGGCAGTTACTGTTGTTGCAAATTTAATGGAGATGTCTTCTATTCCATTGGTGGTTGAAAAAACAATCGGAGAGTTTGGAAAAATTGACATACTTGTTAATAATGCCGGGATTATTCGCCGGACAGATGCAATCGATTTTTCAGAGAAGGACTGGGATGATGTTATGCTTCTTAATTCCAAAACAATTTTTTTCCTTGCTCAGGCTGTTGCTAAAGATATGATGAAACGGAAATCCGGAAAGATAATCAGTACAGCATCGCTGCTTTCTTTTCAGGGAGGAATCCGCGTTCCATCTTATGCTGCCAGTAAAGGTGCTGTGGCGCAGATAACTAAAGCTCTCGCAAACGAATGGGCTCAATTCGGAATTAATGTGAATGCAATCGCTCCCGGCTATATGGCAACAAACAACACAACAGCATTGCGCGAGGATCCCGCGAGATCAAAATCCATTCTGGAGCGCATTCCTGCCGGAGTTTGGGGCAAACCGGAAGATCTGCAGGGTGCTGTAATCTTTCTGGCAAGCAGTGCATCAAATTATGTTAATGGTCATGTCCTCGTAGTGGACGGCGGCTGGATGGCGAGATAAATTAAACTAAGGAGAATTATGGAAACTCGATTTTTACCAAATCAACCGGGATCCGCCCGCTTTACGACGGATGAACTCCGGTCAGCTTTTGTTCTTGAAAATTTATTTGAGAAGAATAAAATTTCTTTGACATATATTGAAACCGACCGTGCCATTGTGGGATCGGCAGTAGCTACGGATAAGCCCTTGAAATTAGAAAGCAGTAAAAAGGAAATGGCCGCAGATTATTTCTGCGAACGCAGGGAAGTTGGAGTAATCAATATTGGAATGCCCGGTGTAATTACAGTGGACGGGAAAGAATTTGTTCTCGGAAACAGGGAATTGCTTTATATCGGTAGAGGATCCAAGGAAATATTTTTTAGCAGTAAAGATCCCA
>PGYS01000154.1 GCA_002839795.1 Ignavibacteriae bacterium HGW-Ignavibacteriae-3
GCTTTCGAAAATCTCTGATCAGAATCCATTGAGCAATACAATAGAAAAAATTCTTGTAAATAATAATTTAATTCTGCTTGCTACTTCAAAAGGATTGAGTAAATCCCAAGATTATGGAGACAGCTGGATTAATTACGGAAGCGCAGTATTTAAAGATGAAGGCGTGTCCGCCGTCGGATACAACAATGGAATTATCTGGGCGGCTACCTGGCATCCGCAAAATGTGAGCGGATCAATAATTGGTGTTGGAAGCGGATTGAAATATTCGGGTGATAACGGTACGACTTGGACGTCCGTCGATCAGCCGGTTGACAGCAAAACCGATACAATTCTGGTTTACGGCAGTAATCAGCTTAGGGCAAATCCCACAACCGTCCCGCAGGAAAATTTTATATATAATATGGCATTCACAACCAATACAATATGGATAGCGTCGCGTGCCGGGGGTGTTAGAAAATCCACCGATATGGGTAAAACCTGGAAGAAAATTATTTTACCACCGGATAATTTGAATTCAATCAAGCCAAACGACCAATTAACTTTCAAATACGATCCTGCTGTAAATTTAAATCATAGAGCTTTTTCAATCCTTACAATAGATGATAATACAATATATGTAGGTACAGCGGGCGGAGTGAATAAATCCACTGATGGTGGCATCAGCTGGAATAAATTCACAAAAACTAATCAGACAAATTCCATAAGCGGGAATTATATCTGGGCGCTTCAGAAGAATGTTTTTGACAATTCAATATGGGCAGCCACCTGGAAAGCAGAGGGGCAATCAGAATTCTGGGCAGTTAGCGTGACGCGGGACGGGGGAATGAACTGGGAGAATTATTTAAGCGGTGAAAAAGCAAGAGACTTCGGCTTTAAATATTTGGGCGCTCCCGGTAATTATTCCGGTGCGGAAATTATTGCTCCCACAGAAAGCGGTGTATACAGAACCAGCAACAATGGAAACACATGGATAGCGGCGCCGGAAATCCTGGATGATAACACTAAAATAAGTATCAACACAAAGCAGTTCCTGGCTGCCAAAGTGAATCGGAGAACGGATAATTCTTCCGATATTTGGATTGGATCCAATAATGGTCTGGCCAGACTGAATGAAACAAGCGGTTTCTGGTCCGGTAAATGGAAAGTTTATTTAGCATCCGAAAAATTAGTATCGGTTTCCGAATCTTACGCCTTCCCGAATCCATTCTCGCCGAATTCGGAAAGAGTAAATATAAAATATATGACTTCGGATGCGGCAATTGTAACTGTAAGAATTTTTGATTTCGGTATGAATTTAGTCAGAACCGTTGTACAAAATGCTTCCCGTTCAGCTAACAGCGAGCATCTTGAACTTTGGGATGGAAAAAACGAGAGCGGCAAAACTGTTCCTAACGGGGTTTATTTTTACAGAATCGATGCCGGTTCCTCGGCTCCAATGTTCGGTAAAATTGTGGTGCTGATGTGATGATAAAAAAAATATTTCTTCAAATAATTTTAGTATCAGCAATAGCATCAGCTCAGGCAGCGGTTTCTGATATCAGCAGCATGCCGGGAGCATTCACAAGAATGGGGTTCGGCGCGCGCGGTATGGGCATGGGCAACGCCATGTCCGCTGTTACGGAAGGAAGCCTCGTTTCATATTACAATCCGGCTCTGGCCTCTTTTCAGCAGGGAAATTCTTTTCAAACTTCCTACTCAATACTCTCGCTGGACCGCTCTCTCAATTTTTTGAATTTCACCCGCAATTTTGAATTTGGTCAAAAAACTGATGCTGACGGAAATATTAAGCCGCGGTCTGTTGCGGGCATCAGTGCGGGAATAATCAATGCCGGAGTATCAAAGATAGACGCCCGTGATAATCAGGGAAATAAAACCGGTGAGTTGTCAACTACAGAAAATCAGTTTTTTGTAGCAGTGGCAAACAGATTCTCCGATAAACTCTCAATCGGATTGGCGTTCAAATTCTTCTATTACAAATTATACGAAAACGTTACATCGACGGGATTGGGATTTGATATCGGAGCTTTATATTTACTTAATGATAATATTACAGTTTCGTTGATGATGTCTGATATAAACAGCAAATATGAATGGGATACAGGAAAAATATACGGTTCCAGAGGAAATATTTCTAAAGATAAATTTCCTTTACTCAAGAAAGTAGGATTATCATATAAATTTAAAGAGCCGAGAATTATTGCAGCAGTTGAATTTGAAAATAGTGACGGCGGAACAAACATACTAAGAGCCGGCGGAGAGTATAATATTTACGAAAATTTATTTTTCCGGGCCGGTTTGGATAAATTGAATCTAAGCAATTTCGATTTCCCTGCTCGGCCGTCATTCGGATTTTCCTATTTCCGTATGGCGGGTGCCTTCAATATTGGGATTAATTATGCATTCGTTATAGAGCCCTATTCGTACGGCGATCAACATATTATAGGCATTAACGTTACATTTTGATAAGAAAAAAAAATGAAAAAAATACTAATTCTGTTGTTGTTTGCTTCTGTAATTTCAGCCCAGTCTGCCGGTAATTCCGGATTATCATTTTTGAAGTTCGGATTCGGAGCCCGTAATGTGGCACTTGGTGATTTCGGAGTGGTTGCGGCAAATGATTTAACGGCGCTTCACTATAATCCGTCTTTACTTGCCATAGGGAGTAAAACTCAGTTGTCGTTCACCCATAATTCTCTTCTCACAGACCTCACTTCTGAGATGTTTGCCGGAAGTTTTAAAATATTCGGATTGCCGCTTGCTATCGGAGTTAATACAACAAATATTTCTGATATAGAAGTTCGCATGAATCCTGGGGAACCTCTCTCAAAATTCAGCGCTCATTATTTTGCGGGAAGTATTTCAACCGGAGTTAGACTAATTGATGAAATTTATGTCGGGGCGACGTATAAGTATCTCTATGAAAATCTTTTTTCAGATAACGCCGGAGGTTATGGTTTTGACCTTGGAGCAACTTATTTAACTCCCGTAGTCGGACTTTCATTTGGGGCATCGCTGCGTAATCTGGGCTCGATGAATGAACTGAGAACCGAACCGACTGAACTGCCTAGTGACATCAGGATTGGTGCTGCATATAATTTTTCAATTCTTAATTCGAAACTCGATTTTACGGTTCTTGCCGGTTTTCAGAAATATACATTGCAGGATGATTCGCATCTTCATTTCGGCGGAGAAGCAGTTTACGATCATATTCTTTCTCTCCGGGTCGGATACGCCGGAGGATATGACTCGAAAAGCATTTCAACCGGATTCGGGGTGTACTGGAAAGGGATCAATCTTGATTATGCTTACGTCCCTGTAAAGTACGGACTCGGTGATTCGCACATTATTTCGTTCACATATTCTTTTGAATAAAATTGATCCAACAAACAAATCATTCTTTCAAATTCAATCAATGTTTACTCCAAAATGATTATTTTAGAACACTCTTTTTTGAAAAATCTTTTTCCGGATTGAAATGGAACTGATCAAATACTCCGATGAATGGAAAGAAAAGTGGGATGCGTTTGTTCTCAAATCAAACAACGGCACAATGTTCCACCTCCAAAAATTTCTTGAATACCATACGCCCGGCAAATTCATATTTGATCATCTGATGTTTGTTGAAAAGAATAAAATTATTGCTTTGCTGCCCGGCAGACTGACTGACGGGTGTTTTGAATCACCCATCGGAGCCAGTTATGGTTCGATTGTAACCGGGGATATCAAATTCGCCGATGCGATGAACCTTGTTTCCACACTTCTTGATTACGGACGGAAGAATGGAATCAAAGAATTTGAATTGACTCCTGCACCGATGGTATATGAAACTTACCAAAACCAGAATCTTGATTTTGCAATGCTGTGGCAGGGATTTTCATTCAAACTGCATTATATCTCCAGCGCGATAAAGCTTGATAAAGATAGAGATATTATTGAACGATTTTCTCCAACGACAAGAAGAAATGTCCGCAAATCTTTAAAAAATTCTGATATCCGTGTTGAGATCAACGAACGATATGATCAGTTTTATCCGATACTGCTGGAGAACAAGGCACGCCACAATGTTAAACCTACACATTCACTCGAAGACCTGCTTCGATTAAAGGAATTATTACCTGACAATTTAAAATTATTTATGATCTATCTTGGCGATACGCCGATTGCAGGCTCGTCGATGTTTTTCGCGAATAAAAATGTGGCTCTCTGCTTTTACAATATGCTTCGTTATGAATATGCCGAATACAAACCCATTCAGAGAATTATGTACGAAGTTTTGAAATATTCTACCGAGAATGGCTACGGTTATGTTGATATCGGCGTATCCCAGGATACAAAGGCCGAAAATCCGATGACGCCGAGTATGAGCCTGATTGAGTTTAAGGAAAAATTTGACGCGAAGACGATAATGAGAAACACATTTCATATCAAATTGTGAAATACCCAGGATGAAGCGGCAAAAGAAAATCTGTATTGCTTTTCTCGGTAACGCTCTGCATGATTCCAGAATTGTAAATCTATCCAATTCCCTCAAAGAAGACGGGTGCAAAATTTCCGTAATTTCATTCGACTGGTTTATCTCAACTGAAGATTACTTAGATGAAGAGATTAAAATATTCAGGCTTTCAAAGGGGAGAATAAGCCTGTTTTTCTATCTTAAGTTTGCGATGATTCTGATTCGCGAGTTGATCAATTCCAAAGCGGATATATATTTCGCAGAAGATCTATATACGCTTCCTTTTGTTACTGCCATTGCCAAAATCAGGAAAGCCAAAGTTTATTATAATAGCAGGGAACTCTATGCGTTTCTTGGCGGATTGCGAAATCGGCCATGGCTGCAGTCCCTTGTGAAGAACGTGGAAAAATATTTCATACGGAAAGTTGATATTGTTTTAACTACCGGGGAAATGGATTCCAGATTCCTCGAAAAATATTATGCTATCAATAATACACTTGTAATTAGAAATATTCCTCTTTATCAAAATCCCGGTTCTAAAATTGACTTCAGAAAGAGGTACAACATCGGTGATGATAATCTCATACTCCTTTACCAGGGAGTTCTTTTAGAAGGAAGGGGAGTTCCTTTGATTATCAAATCCCTTACAAAGCTTCCTCAAATGGTTCTTATTCTGCTTGGCGGTGGAGAGCAAAAAAATAATTTTCAAAAAATGGCGGATGATCTGAATGTTTCTGACCGTGTTATTTTTGCCGGGACGATTAATCAGCAGGAACTTATTAATTATACGACAGCTGCGGATGTAGGATTGTCCCTGATTGAAAATATCAGCGTGAGCTATTATCATGCGCTCCCGAACAAATTATTTGAATATATTATGGCCGAACTTCCGGTTCTATGCAGCGATCTTCCCCAGATGAAACAAATTGTTGATTCTTTCCATGTTGGCGAAAGCATTTCCCTCGCCGATGAAAACAACATTATAAAGACTTTGAAGAATTGGAACGGAAACAGGGAACTGCTTTTATCATATAAAGAAAATTGTAAAAAGGCAGCTAAAATTCTCAACTGGCAGGAAGAATATAAATGGGTTCGTAATATATTGCTGGATCTGGATTAGGATGTCAATACAAAAAAGAATATTAATTGTCCGTCCCGACAGGATTGGCGACGTAGTGCTTTCAACACCATTGCCAAGAGAAATTAAAAAAACATTTCCTGACAGTTTTGTTGCGGTACTTGTAAAAAAATATACTAAAGACGTTTACCTGAATAATCCTAATGTAGATGCAATACTTCTCGTTGATGATGGTGTACCGTTTCTGAAAAAAATTGCTGAACTTAGGAAATATCGTTTTACGCATTCTCTTAATCTTCTGCCGACTGAAAGGTTAAACTACCTTTTATTCTTTGCCGGAATTCCATACCGGGTTGGGGTGGGGCATAAATTTTATCAATTTCTTACATTCACGCGTTATGTAGACCGTAAAAAATACATTCCTCTCCGCCATGAGGCAGATTATTGCATGGATCTTGCGAGAAAGATCGGAGTTCAAGCCAGTGATTTATCAGCAGAAATATTTTTGAGTGAGGATGAAAAGCAAAATGCAGAGCAGGCGAGGATTGAATTGCTGGGCGGAAAAAAATATTTGATAGGAATTCATTCTACAAGCGGTAATTCTTCACCCAACTGGCCGCCAGCGGAATACATGAAATTATTAAAATTCCTCAGCGAAAATCAGGATTATACAATTGTTATAACGGACAACATGGTGCCAGATCAGCTGAAGGAAATTCAGAATGTTAGCCACCCGAATATTGGGAGGACATTACGGGAGTCGATTATAAACTTCGCCTCATTGGATCTTCTGATTTCTGCCAGTACAGGGCCAATGCATCTTGCAGCAGCGTTAAAAATCAAGACGCTCTCGATGTTTTGTCCGTTGACGGCCTGTTCCCCTGAGTTATGGGGACCCATTGGTAATGAAAGTAAAATCATTCTGCCGGAAGAAAATTACTGCAGCTCTGTATGTCCCGGTGATCCGAAAAAATGTTTATTTACCGGTCCCGGCGGAATAAATGCCGAATTAATTTCGGATGAGGTAAAAAAAATTTTATATTAGCAACCCGAATTTTGCCAGGCACTTACCGGCAAGTTTTTACCCAATCCCGCCAGGTCCGGAAGGAAGCAACGGTCAGTAATTAACTTGGGTGGATAGGTGCTTGGCATTTTTATTTTTGAAAATGATTGAAAACCAATTTTGCTTTTGCCGATCCTATAATTCCGGCAAGTTTCGATTCTTCAGCAGTTTTT
>PGYS01000155.1 GCA_002839795.1 Ignavibacteriae bacterium HGW-Ignavibacteriae-3
ACCAACTGGGCTATTCCCGCAAATCAAAAATTTTAGAATACTTTTTACGTGGCAAATATAATACCGTAGTTATTGCCAATCAATACAGAAACCGAAAAAAATTAAACTCTGGAACCGTGAAGGAATCCTCTATAAGGCCTTGATGTCTGGACCGTTATAAAAGCCCTACGGTCGATTTTCTCAACATCAGCCATGATGGAGTCGAGGTGTTTTCTTTTAATTATCGCTATAATAATCGAAAGAACACCTGATTTTCCCTCTGCGGGAAGAATTGTAACTCCGAATCTTGCTTCGCGTAATTTATCGGCTATTGCGTTATGGCACTTCCTTGAGACTATATTTACCTGGACATATCCGAGGGCTACTCTTTGTTCCAATGTAATTCCCAAAATATTTCCAAGCGCAAATCCAACCGCATAGCCTATTAAATTGTAGGTGTTATCCATGTTCTCCACTATATAACGCATGGAGAATATCCAGATGAGAACTTCAAAAAATCCGGCCAGGGCCGCATGATATTTTTTCGATTGGACAACCATAATTGTCCTGAAAGTACCGATTGTAACATCGCAGATTCTCAAAGTCATTATAAGCAGCGCGCTTAAAATTGTTGTTATCATTTTCCATCCTGTCTAATTAAATAAAAAGTTTGTCCCTTAAGTTTATATCTTTGCATTGCAAATTTAACATCTATTATGGAAATGTTCGAAACCGAAAGAAAAGATCTTGTTGAGATTCTCAAAAAGAAGGGAATCCGAAATGAACAGGTATTAAAAGCATTCATGAGAGTGCAGAGACATCTGTTTGTCCCTGATATAATGAAGCAGCATGCCTATGCTGATGTTGCGTTGCCAATCGGGATGGGGCAGACAATCTCTCAGCCTTATACTGTTGCCTATATGACTGAGGCGCTCAATCCGCAACCGGGGCAGAAAATTATGGAAATCGGGACCGGCTCGGGATATCAGGCGGCAATTCTTAATGAGCTGGGCGCTCGTGTTTTCACGATTGAGCGTCACCATGATCTGCATAATTCCGCCGTAAAAATTTTTGATAAGTTGAATTTGAAAATTGCTGCACGTTGCAGCGACGGCACCCTCGGCTGGCAGGAATTTGCACCATATGACGGTATAGTTGTTACTGCGGGAGGACCCTCTGTCCCCGAAAATCTTAAAAAACAGCTGGCCGTTGAAGGCAAACTTGTAATTCCGGTTGGGGATAAAAAAGTGCAGACGCTTCACATCATAACAAAGATTTCCGATGAACAATTTAAAACCCGAGAAGTACCATATTTTGCTTTTGTTCCTTTGATAGGTAAAGAGGGATGGAGAGAAAAGTAATAGTTATTCTGGGACCTACATGTTCAGGTAAAACAGATTTGGGAATTTCTGTCGCTGAAAAGCTGCGAAGCGAAATAATCTCGGCGGATAGTCGCCAGATCTATAAATATTTGAATATCGGAACTGCCAAACCGACCGCAAATGTGATGAAGGGTATCCCCCATCATTTCATAGACATGCTGAATCCCGATCAGGATTATAATGTAAGCAGATATGAAAATGACGCGCTGAGCGTGATGAACGAGCTTTTGTATCGGGGAAAAATTCCAATTGTTGTCGGTGGTTCGGGGCTTTATATAAGGGCATTGACCAAAGGAATTTTTGATTCTGTTGATAATGATCCTGATTATAGAGAAGAACTTCTGGAACAGAGAGAAAAATTCGGAAATGAGTTTTTATATAACCAGCTGAAAGCTGTCGATCCGGAGAGTGCTGCCAATATGCTTCCGCAGAATTGGAAACGCGTTATACGTGCTCTTGAAGTGCTGCATCTGACCGGGGAACCGATCTGGAAAATTCAGCAGAATCATTCAAGGACAAGCGATTTGAAATTCTGTATGTATGGATTAAGCTGGGACAGGGAAACCCTGTACAAAAATATTGAGAAGCGGGTTGATAAAATGATTTCGAGCGGTCTTGTTGATGAAGTGAAACAAATATTGGATATGGGGTACAACAAAAATATTAACTCATTAAATACCGTCGGATATAAAGAAATTATCTCTTATCTTGAAAATGAGATCTCTTTAGACAGAGCGATAGAGTTAATCAAAAGAAATACCCGGCGCTATGCAAAAAGACAATTAACATGGTTTAGAAAAGATGAATTGATTAATTGGTTGCCAATTGCCACAAATAATGATTTGAACAATGCCGGGAATATCATTCTCAAAAATTTTAGTTAATTTGAGACAAGAAACAGAAGAATATATATGAAAGAAAAAATTAGAATTGCTTCAGGACAGGGTTTTTGGGGAGATCTTGTTGACGCGCCTTATACACAGGTCACTGCCGGTCCAATTGATTATTTGGTAATGGACTATCTGGCCGAAGTCACTATGTCCATTCTTCAGAAGCAGAAAAATAAAAATCCAAAACTTGGATACGCGCGCGATATTCCTGAATTGATGGAAAGAATTCTTCCAGTTTGTATCGAAAAAAATATTAAGATTATCACCAACGGCGGCGGTGTAAATCCCGAAGCGTGCGCCGAAGCTATAATGGAAGTCGCTAAAAAACTTTCAATTAAAAAAATGAAAATAGCTGTTGTTGTCGGGGATAATATTAAAGATAATATCGATGAAATTATTTCCGCGGGCTGTAATCTAAATAATATGGAAACGGGTGAATCCATTGTAAAAGTTAAAGACAGTCTTCTCAGCGCTAATGTTTACTTTGGTGCCATGCCGATTGTTGAATCATTAAAATTGGGTGCAGATATTGTTATTACAGGAAGAACCACTGATACAGGACTGACACTGGCTCCGATGATTTATGAATTCGGATGGAAAGAAACAGACTACGATCTTCTATCTGCCGGTACAATAGGCGGCCATATACTTGAGTGCGGCGGTCAGGCAAGCGGAGGAAACTTCCTGGGAGATTGGCAGTCAGTCCCGGATCTTGTAAAAATCGGATTCCCCATCGCCGAAGCATATCCGAATGGTGAAATGGTTATCACAAAACATGATTCACTCGGCGGGAAAGTGAGTTTTGAAACGATCGCAGAGCAGCTTGTTTATGAAATCGGTGATCCTAAGAATTACATAACACCAGATTGTGTCGCAGATTTTACAACAGTTCATCTTGAGGAGTTGGAGCCAAACCGTGTAAAAGTTTTTGGAATTAAAGGTTTTGAAGCCACTGAGTTTTACAAAGTTTCATGTTCATATTCCAGCGGATATACTTCTTCAGGAAGTTTAACCTATTCCTGGCCGCAAGCACTAACTAAAGCTAAAGTGGCGGATAAAATTTTAAGAGGGCGTCTGAGAAACCTTGATTTGAAATTTGACGAGATAAGAAGTGAACTGATCGGTTACAACGCCTGCCATGGACCGTTGGCAACAGAATTAAAGGAAGATAATATTAATGAAGTTATGCTAAGAGTGAGTGTGCGCGGAGATGATTTTAAATCCGTTGAGAGATTCGGTAAGGAAATAGCACCACTGATTTTAACCGGACCCCCGAGCGTCACCGGATTTGCCGGAGGAAGACCGAAACCGAGCGAGGTTGTCGCCTACTGGCCGGCATTAATTCCCAAAAAACTTGTCAAACCTGAAGTTAAAATATTCGAGTTATGAAATGAAAATAAAATTAATTGATATTGCGCACGGCAGAAGCGGGGATAAAGGCGATGCCGCGAATGTAGGAATTATTGCCTATGACGATAAAGGTTTTGAAATTATTAAAAAAAATCTCACCGTCGAAAATGTAAAAAAACATTTCGAAGGTATTTGTCTTGGTGATGTAGAAAGATTTGAATTGCCGAATATCCGGGCTCTGAATTTTTTACTTCACAATACTCTGGGCGGCGGCGGAACTGTTTCGTTGAAACATGATGCTCAGGGCAAAACACTCGCTGCTGCGCTGCTAAGAATGGAAATAGAAATATAATTTTAACCGACTTATTTAATCATTTATTATAAAATATTTATGAACGGTCAGTGACCATTCACATCATAAAAAATAAAAGGAAAGAAAATGTTTGAAGATCAGATAAAACGCTTGAATGATTATGCAGTAAAGATCGAGAATCTTCGAGGTTATCTTTAAATTACCTGAAAAAGAAAAACAGATAGAAGAAATACGCAATCAGGCCGAACAGCCGGGTTTCTGGAATGATCAGAAAAACGCGCAGGCCGTTTTCCAGAAATCAAAAGCGCTTGAAATCTGGGTTGACGCCTGGAAAAAAATCGATGACAAACAAAAAAATCTCAAAGAATTTCTCGAACTTGCCGAAATGGAGCAGGATGAATCTTTAATTCCTGAAATCGAATCTGAATTAGATCAGATTGAAAAATCCTACGACGATCTGGAACTTAAAAGCATGCTCAGCGGCAGGGATGACGACAAGAATTGCATTATGACAATTCACTCGGGTGCAGGCGGAACGGAATCTCAGGATTGGGCGGAAATGCTGATGAGAATGTATTTGAGATGGGGAGAAAAAAACGGATACAAAATGAATTTGGTTGACTGGCTCGACGGTGACGGTGCGGGAATTAAAAGCGCTACTATAGAGGTTGAAGGGGAATTCGCATTCGGATATCTGAAAGCGGAAAACGGCGTACATCGTTTAGTGCGTATCTCTCCTTTCGATTCAAATAAACGCCGTCATACTTCGTTCGCGTCTGTATTTGTGATTCCGGAAATAGACGACACCATCGAAATAGATGTCAATCCGGCTGATTTACGAATAGATACTTTCAGAGCCGGCGGCAAGGGCGGGCAGAATGTTAATAAAGTTGAGACTGCGGTCCGGATAACCCACATTCCATCAGGAGTTGTTGCCGCATGCCAGACAGAACGTTCCCAGCTTCAGAATAAAAACAATGCGTTTAAAATGCTCAGGTCCCGACTGTACCAGATCGAGTTAGATAAACAGACTGCCGCAGCGGATGAAATCGAGAGAACCAAAATGAAAATTGAATGGGGGAGTCAGATCCGCTCCTATGTATTTCATCCGTATAATATGGTGAAAGATCACCGTACAAATTGGGAAACATCCGATACACAGGCGGTAATGAACGGTGACCTTAATAATTTTATAAAGCAATATTTGCTCAAGTTTACTCAAAATTAAGCAGTTCATATGTCATCAATGAATTTTTTCAAAAAAGATCAAATTATTACAGCCGAAGGCGAAAAGGCAAATAATATTTTTGTCCTTGTTGACGGCAAGGTGGGAATTTTTAAGAAGAATAAAAAAATATCCGAATTCAGCAAACCCGGAGAGATATTCGGAGAACTCAGCATGATCCTCAACAGACCCCGAAACGCTACAATTAAAGCAATAACCGACTGCAATCTATTATCGATTGAAGGGCAGCTTGATGAGCTGATAAAACTATATCCTGATATCTCAAAGAAATTAATTAAAACGTTGGCCGAGCGTCTATCCGATTCTGTGGAATAATACAAATTAATTGTAAAAATGTAGACAGGATTTTAAATGAAATTTTTAACAGAATACCATTGGTTTAATACTTCTAAAAGAAGAGATTATATTAACATTACCGGTCTGGTAGAAAAAGCTCTTACCAAGAGCGGAATTAAAGAGGGCATGATTCTCGTTTCGGCAATGCACATTACCGCAGGTGTCTATGTGAATGATGCTGAAAGCGGACTGATTGAGGACATTGACGAATGGCTCGAAAACCTTGCTCCGTTTAAGAACGATTACAGGCACCATAGGACCGGTGAAGATAATGGTGATGCGCATTTGAAAAGTATGCTTGTTCATCATGAAGTAATTATTCCTGTGACGGCTTCTAAACTTGATTTCGGTCCGTGGCAGCAGGTTTATTACGCCGAGTTCGACGGCCAGAGGAGGAAAAGAGTCCTGATCAAAGTGATGGGAGAATAAATAGCAATTTAGAATTTAGAATCCGCCGATAAAAAACGAACATGTCGAGAATATTATTTTTGATAATATGAAGAAGACAGATTTTTTTGATAGAGTCTATAAAGTAGTAGCAAAAATTCCCAAAGGGAAAGTAACTACCTACGGCGCCATCGCAGAAACGTGCGGGATAAAATCCGCGGCAAGGACTGTCGGGTGGGCATTAAACGGAATGCATGAGAACGGACTTCCGTGCCATCGCGTAGTAAACCGTAGGGGAGCTTTGACTGGGAAAATTCATTTTGGCGATGTTAATTTGATGGAGGAACTCCTTCGAAGCGAAGGAGTTGAATTCGATGAAAATGAATGCGTAATAATGGACAAATATTTTTGGATCCCTGCCAAATCAGTTAAGATTAGGAAAGGAAAAAAACGTAAACAAAATTAATATCTTTTGATCCTCATTGACGCTAAACCGCCGTCCACGTTTATCAAAATTTTCTTCACCGCCGATTCAAAATTTTCCGTTTCAAAATTTCCGGATGAAGTTTGTTTGAATCCGGGAAAATTACTTGTGGAAAGTGCCATGTCGCTGTTGATTGAGCATCCTGAAGTGACCGGTATTTCAATTGTCACCGAAGCCGCACCCATTTCGATCCGGACATTTGTTGAATCATTTTTATCCCCGAGTTTAATTATTCCTTTTGCGGCACCTGTATTTACTTCGACATTTTTAACTTTGAATTCTGAGAGATCAAAAATAGCTTTTGAAGCGCCCATATTTAAATTAATATTCCACACAGGATTCGGATTCAGGGCAATTTCAAGTTGGTTTTTGA